>DYRB01000011.1:0-15061 GCA_020718945.1 Lamprocystis purpurea
ACAGGGGCCAGGACATCGACGCCCTGGTCGATGCCGCGGACCGGAAGCTCTATGAGGCCAAGGCCGCGGGACGGGACCGGGTGGTTGGCTGAGCCTAAGAAAATCAGTTGAGCCGCAAACGGACGCAAGTCGACGCAAATAAACAACGACTTCGTGTCGGTCTCCGGCTCATCGTGCGGGTGACCTGCGGACTTTGCCTAACCTGCTGACCCATTTGCGTATATTTGCGCAATTTGCGGCCGAATTGCTCTTTCTGGGGCTCAGGTCCGCACAGCGGACCCTACTGCAACTCCTTGACCAATCCCTCCACCGAGGTATTCCCCGGCACCAGGGCCTGGAGCTTGCGGGCATAGCCCAGGGCCTGGGCGCGGTGCCCGGCGTCGCGGTTGAAGGTGACCAGGGCGAGCAGGATGTCGGTGTCGCCGGGGTGGCGGTCGCTCGCCCCGGCGAGCACGGCCAAGGCCTCGTCCAGGTGCCCGGTGGATTGCAGGGCTACGGCGTAGACGTAGGCGTAGCGGGCGTTGTCTCGGTCCTGGATGCTGGCCTCCGCCAGCAGCGGCAGGGCCTGGTCCAGGCGCTTCTGGCGGACCAGGGACAGGCCCAGGGCGTGGTTCAGGGCCGCCGCCTTGGGCTGGCGCTCCAGGCCGGCCCGCAGCGTCCCCTCGGCCTCCGTCTCCCGCCCGGCGTCGCTGAAGAACTGGGCCAGGTTGGCGTAGGCCGGGATGAACTCCGGCTGGAGCCGGATCGCCTCGCGATAGGCCGCCTCCGCATCCCCGGGGCGCTTGAGGCCGGCGTAGAGCCCGCCCAGGTTGACCTGGGCCTCCGGGCGCTCGGCATTGAAACCCTGGGCCGCGACGTAATCGCGCACCCCGGCGGCCAGGCGCTCCTTGGCCGCGTCCGGCAACTGGGCCTTGGGGAAACCGGCCAGGATGCGGGCCGCCTCGATGCGCAGGGCCAGGCGGTCGTCCCACAGGGACCCGATGGCCAGGGCGGAGGTGCGCGCACCCAGTGCGTCCACCCCGGCCAGGGCCCCCAGGCGGACCAGGTCGTCGTCGGACTTGAGCCCGGCCTGCAACAGGCCCAGGGCATCCCGGCTGGGGTAACTGCCCAGGGCCTGGAGGGCCGTGGCCCGGGCAATCTCGGGGGTGTTCGGATCAGCGATGACCTGGGCCAGGGCCCCGTCGCCCCCCGGCATCCCGGCGCGGGCGGCGGCGAGGGCCAGGCCGTAGCCCTGCCAACCCTGGGCCGGGCGGCCGTACCAGCCGGCCACCTGGTCCGCCGCCCACTGGGGGCTTTGATCGACGTGGCAGCGGTTGCAGGCATTGGGGGTGCCGAGCGCTACCGACAGGTCCGGGCGGGGGACGCGCAGGCTGTGGTCGTGGCGGGCGTGGACCACCATGTAATGGGTGGTCGGCATGTGGCAGCCGATGCAACTGGCGCTGGGGCTGCCCTCCGGGTGGAAGTGGTGGGCCTTGGCGGCATAGCGCTCCGTAGCGTGGCACTGGGCGCACACCAGGTCCCCGGGTAGGCGGGTCTTGCCGGAGTGGGGGTCGTGGCAGTCCGAGCAGGTCACGCCCGCAGCGTGCATCTTGCTCTGAAGGAAGGAGCCCCACTCGTAGACCTCGTCCTGGATCTGGCCGTCCGGGTAATAGAGCCCCTCGGTCAGCAGGGCCGGGCGGAAGCCGTCCAGCAGGGGTTGGCCGGCGACGACCTGGTCGGTCAACTGGCTGCGCCGGGCATGGCAGCGGGCGCAGACCTCGATCTCGCGCCGGCTGTTGAGTGGCTTGGAGCGGGAGGGCCGGCCGCTGGCGGGGTCTATGGTCCAGGCGATGCCGGCGCGCTCGTTCAGGCGCACCGTCAGGCCCAGGTCCGGGTCCTGCGCGGGCTCGCCGCGGGCCTTGGCCTCGCCCCAGGCGACATGGGCTGAACCCGGGCCGTGGCAGGCCTCGCAGGAGACATCGATCTCCGACCAGGTGGTGTCATAGGTCCCCTTGGTCGCGTCATAGCCCTTGCGCAGGTGGGTCGAGTGGCAGTCGGCGCACATGTAGTTCCAGTTCAGGTTCGGCCCGGTCCAGTGCAGCACGTCCCCGGCGGCGACCTTGTCGTCCGGGTGCAAATGGATCCAGCGCTGACCCCCGGCGGCCTTGGGGCGGGCATCCCAGGCGATGTCCAGGGCCTGGAGCCGCCCGCCGGGGAACTCGATCAGGTATTGCTGGAGCGGGTCCACGCCGAAGCTGTACTTGATGGCGTAGTCGTTCATGTGGCCGTCGGGCCCGTCGGTGCGGACCATGAAGCGCCCAGCCTGTCGGAAGAACCGCGAGGTCACCCCGAACCACTCGAACTCGGCGTCGTTGAAGTCCCCCAGGACCGAGGCATCGGTGGCCTCCTGCATGGCCAGGTCGTGGTGGGAGCCGGTCCAGAGGGTGCTTTGCTCCGCGTGACAGGCGATGCAGCGGTCGCGGCCAACATAGTCCGCGGCCGGTCCTGCCGCCCAGAGGGGGGCGGCCAGGGCCGCGGCGGCGAGCAGCAAAATGCGGTTGGCTAGGGTCACTCGGCGCATCCTCATCACTGACCGGGGGCCGGGGCGGTCGGCTGGTTGAGTGCCTCGTCGGCCCAGAAGCGCATGCCAATCAGGCCGACGGAGACCTTGAAGCCCTTGTTGGTGAGCTTGTAGATGACCAGTCCCTCGCGGAATTCCCTGGCCAGGTGGCTGGTTTCCTCTCCCATCATGGTGGCGGATTCGGCGCGGCCCTCCACCCCCTCCGTGAGGAAGCGGCGGTAGGCGGCTTCGTCCTCGAACAGGATGACCAACTGGAAGGCAAAGCCGCCCACCCCCAGGCTGTACCCGGCCCCGCCGGTGGCCATGTTCATGTAGGTCGGGATGTTGCTGGCGCGCTCCCGGGCTACCCCGTAGCCGTAGCCGGCGGTGATGCCGAAGGAGACCTGGCGCATCTCGAACACCGCGTAGCCGAAGCCGCGGTCGAACAGGGCATGGGCCTCCGGGTCATCGACGAACAGCCGGTCCATGGCGCGGTAGGCCAGGTCGTCGCTCTGGGCGCGCAGTTGGGCCGGGGTCCCTTCCCGCTGGAAGTGGGCCTGGGTGTCGTCGATGAAGGCCTCGCCCTTAACGGCCGCCTTGCCGGCCAGGTCCTGGGTGACCTCGCTCGCCTTGCCTGCCGCCTCCTGGGTCGCCTGGGCCGCCTCGCTGGCGACCGCCTTGCCCTTTTCTACCGCCTCGGCGGCGCCCTGCTTGAGGTCGCCCCAGAGCCCGGCCTGGGCGGTGGTCAAAGGCAGGAGGGCGAGCAGGGGCAGGGCAATCAGGCGCAGGGCGGACATGGGCGGTACCTCGGTGTGGCAACTGGGGGTGGCAACGGGGGGTGGCAACGGGTGTTGAATTCGTTGGGGCGGCACTATAGCAAGCGGCCCGGCGGGGCGGTGCCTCAGACAGACGCTTTTTTCGGATTTCAGACCACAGCGGTATTGGCGCCGATCATACCTGCGGGCTCGACTCCCAAGCCCGGGGACGGCATTATGCCCGGTCCGCCGGGAGATGCCCCGGCCCTGCATCCGGGTCCGGCCCGGCCGCAGCACCAGAACCCCGTCGGTAGACCCAGATGAAGCCACCCGTTGCCCTGCTCTTTGCCCCAGTCCTGGCCCTGTCGCTGCTCTCCGGCTGTGCCATGGACCCCTACCCGCCGTTGCCCATACCGCCGGAGCCCCAGGCCCCGGCCTACAGCGGCTATTCCGCCATCCCTGGCCCGGTGGAGGCGCAAGGGCCGCCGCCCAGCTTCGCCGAAGAATCGGAACCCAAGGCCGACGGGCAGGCCGTGGTGGCGCCTGCGCCTCAGGTCGGGGCTGCGCCCGCAGCCAAGGCGGAGACCAGAACCCCAGTCCAGCCCGAGGCCTGGCGTGGCGACCCGGCCGCCTTCATCGGTCCCCCTAAGCCGGGCCCGCGCAAGCTGACCATCCGTCTGAAGAGCCAGCGCTTCGAGTACAGCGAAGGGGGCGAGGTGGTCCATACCGGGGCGGTTACCACCGGCAGTCGCGAGCACCCCACCCCCTGGGGTGCCTACAGCGTGCTCTCCAAGGACATCGACAAGGAGTCGCGCAGCTACACGAACTACTTCGACAGGGCCACCCCCATGCCCTATTCGTTGCAGTTCAACGGCCCCTACTATGTCCACGAGGGCTGGATCGCCGGGGCCCCAGAGTCCCACGGCTGCGTGCGGCTGCACTACGAGGATGCCCGCTTCGTCTACGAACGCATGCATGTGGGCGATAAGATCGCCGTGGTGGACTGAGCAACTTGCGCCTGAGGACCCTCTTCGCCGAGCCGGTGGCCAATGATCGTCGTGTCGCGCTTGTTGCCTACGTTGGCGATGGTGCGTTGAATTATCTCGCCTCCCCCAGGGGCTTGCACATCATCTGCAACCCGTCCGCCGGCGGCACCAGCCCCGGGGCGCTCCGCAGGCTGATTCAGGCCGAGGCCCAAGTCCAATTCTCCGCGAATTTGCACGCCAAGGTGTATTGGTCGCAGCAACGCGGCTGCATCATAGGGTCGGCCAATGCGTCCACACACGCCCTGGGGATTGGCGGGCTAAAGGAAGCGGGGCCCTTGTCACCAGTGGCAACCTACCGCGCCCGGGCAAACTCCGCCATCCACCGCGTCGCGCCCGTCTTGGTCACGGCCCCGCCGGCAACGTCCATCACGACCGCCTCGAAGGCGTCGGGTGATGCGGTGAGGTCATGCCCGTTGACGTCGAGAAAGACGAAGGCGGCCATGGCGGCAACGCGCTTGTTGCCGTCCACGAAGGGGTGGTTGGCGGCGAGGTGGTAGAGATAGGCCGCCGCCATGGCGGCCAGATCCGGGTGCAGGTAGTCCCCGCCAAACTGTTGCTGGGGCATCATGACGGCGGACTCCAGGAGGCCTAGGTCGCGGACCCCCGGCAGACCGCCTTCCAGGGCGATGGTGTCAAGGTGCAGGTCCAAGACGTTGCCCAGGGACAGGAATCTTGGTCTGGTCACTGGTCACTGGTCCGACGGGCCGGCAGCCAGGTTGCGCAGGGTCTGGCCATAGCGTCCGCGCATCTTGGCCAGGGAAGAATCGATCTCTTCCCGGGACAGGCCGACGTGTACCGGGGTTACGACCAGGGCGTTGCCGGTGACAATGACCTGCAAGGGGGTGTCGAGGTCGATCCCCATGGCCTCCATGGTGGCCTTATCGATGGGCAGGACTTGGCCGTTACCCTGGCGGCGCAAGGTCTTGATCATGGTGGGCTTGCCTCCTCGGTGGTTACAACAAAATTGTAACTTCGCTGGGGGTCGAGGGGCTAGTATCCGATGGGTGAGTCACCTCGCCGGTTCGCGGCGGGTCCGGCCATCCTTGCCCCAAACGCATAGACGCGGCCAGACCCGGTCCGCTACTTTGCCTACCCCAGGGCTCGGAATTGGCCGGCCCGCCAACCGCCCGGAGACCCGCACCCATGAAGCCCAAAGCCCTCCTGTTCCGGTCAGCCCTGTTATGGGCCGCCCTGTTCGGCCTGGCCCCCTCGCTGACTTTGGCGGGGACCCCGAATGACGGCTCCGTCCTGCCCTTCCCGCCGCCCCCCTCGGCGAGCGTCGCCGGGCCGACCCTGCAGGAGTCCAGGCACCAGCGCCGGGTGGAGCCGGACCGCCTCCCCGCGGATGCCCCGAATATCCTCATCGTCCTGCTCGACGACGTGGGCTTCGGCCTGGCGGACACCTACGGCGGGCCCATCCATACCCCCACCCTGTCGCGCATCGCGGACCAGGGCATCAGCTACAACGCCTTCCACACCTACAGGAACTGGCAGTTCGACGCGGCAACGACCCGCATGCCGGAATTCACGGCGCCTGGCCTGGCCCGCGAGAGTAACCATGTGACCATCGATGCCGAGATCGGCGAGGACGCGAGCGGCGTGCTCTATGCCCTCGGCGGGGCCTCCGGCGGCCTGGCCCTCTACATGGACAAGGGCCGGCTGGTCTACGAGTACCACATGATGATCATCGAGCGCTACGGGGTCGGCACCGCCGAGAAGATCGCACCGGGTCGGCACCGCATCGAGGTGGATACGACCATCGCCAAGCCCGGCGCCCCGGCCCAGGTGGTCTTGAGCGTGGACGGGGCCGAGGTGGCCCGCACCCAGGTCGAGCGCACCGTGCCCGCCGCCTTCACCGCCAGCGAGTCGTTTGACGTGGGGACCGATCTGGGCTCGCCGGTGTCACTGGATTACTCCGACCGGCGGCCCTTCGCCTTCGATGGGACCATCGACTCGGTGCGGGTGTCGCTCAAGTAGACCTGGCGCGAATCGCTCACCGCTGCCCTGGGGTCCCTTGCGTAGAATAGGCCCGCACCCGGCGCAAACGACGCTCACCGCCCCGATCCAACGGTGCCGTTACCTCAAGGGCCCACCATGACACAAACCCCCAGGGTCTTCGTAGTCGACGACGACGAGGCCATGCGCAGTTCCCTCAAGTGGCTCATCGAGTCCACCGGGATGCCGGTGCAGACCTTCGACTCCGCCGACGCCTTCCTCACCGGCTATGCCCCGGACTGGACCGGCTGCCTGCTGCTCGACGTGCGCATGCCCGGCATGAGCGGGCTGGAACTCCAGGCCTACCTGGCCCGGGCGGACTACCGATTGCCGGTCATCATCATCACCGGCCACGGGGACGTGGCCATGGCGGTCAAGGCGATGCAGGCCGGGGCCCTGGACTTCATCGAGAAGCCCTTCCACGACGAGGACTTGCTGCGCAGCATTCGGCGCGCCCTGGAGGCCGACAGCCAGGCCCGCGCCGAGCGAGCCCAGCGCGCCGAGATCCTGGACCGGCTGGAGGACCTGACCCCGCGCGAGCACGAGGTCATGGACCTGGTCACCGCCGGCAAGGCCAACAAGGACATCGCCGCCGCCCTGGGGGTGAGCGCCAAGACGGTGGAGGCCCACCGGGCCAAGGTCATGGACAAGATGCAGGCGGCCTCCCTGGCGGACCTGGTGCGTATGGCCCTGCTGGTCGGGCGGCTCGGGTGAGGGGCCGCGTCGGCCTGGGGGAGTCGCGGGCGGTCTGGTCCTGGGCCCTGATCGACTGGGGCAATTCGGCCTTCGCCACGGTGGTCATGGCCGGCTTCTTCCCGGTCTTCTTCAAGGGCTACTGGGCGGGTGGCCTCACCGCCGCGGACAGCACCTTTTGGCTGGGTTCGGCCAACGCCCTGGCGAGCCTTCTGGTGGTGGTCCTGGCCCCGACCCTGGGGGCCCTGGCAGACCAGGCCGGGGCCAAGAAGCGGTTTCTGCTGATTTTCACCGCCCTGGGGGTGCTGGCCAGCGCGGCCCTGTTCTGGGTGGCCCAGGGCCAGTGGGCCCTGGCGCTCGCCGTCTATGTCCTGGGGCTGCTGGGCTTTTCCGGCAACAACGTGTTCTACGACGCCCTGCTGGTGGATGTGTCCCCGCCGGAGCGCTACGAGCGGGTGTCGTCCCTCGGCTATGCCCTGGGTTACCTGGGCGGGGGCCTGCTGTTCGCCCTCAACGTGGTCATGACCGCCAAGCCCCAGTGGTTCGGCCTGGCGGATGCGGCCCAGGCGGTGCGCTTCGCCTTCCTCGGCACCGCCCTGTGGTGGGCCCTGTTCACCCTGCCGGTGGCCCTGTGGGTGCGCGAGGCCCCGGCGGCGATCAGACGCCAGGGGTGGGGGGCGGCGACCCGGGCGGCCCTGCGGCAACTGGCTGCCACCCTGGGTCAGGTGCGCCGACTGCCCCAGACCTTTCTGTTCCTGCTCGCCTACTGGCTCTACATCGACGGGGTGGACACCATCATCCGCATGGCCGTGGACTTCGGCCTGGCCATCGGCTTCGGGGCCAACGACCTGATGGCGGCCCTGCTCCTGACCCAGGCGGTGGGCTTCCCCGCGGCCCTGGTCCTGGGCCGGCTGGGGGAGCGCTGGGGGGCCCAGCGCGCCGTCTTGCTGTGCATCGGGGTCTATCTGGTCATGGTGGTGGGGGCGTCCCAGATGCGCGAGGTCTGGCAGTTCTACCTCATGGCCGGGGGCATAGGGCTGGTGCAGGGGGGCATCCAGGCCCTGAGTCGCGCCCTGTTCGCCGGGCTGATCCCACCCGGCCAAGCTGCCGAGTTTTTCGGCCTGTTCAATGTGGTGGGCAAGTTCGCCGCGGTCCTGGGGCCCGGCCTGGTGGCGGTCACCGCCGGGTTGACCGGGGACTCGCGCCTGTCCCTGCTGCCCATAGCCCTGCTGTTCCTGGCCGGGGCCTGGCTGCTGGCGCGGGTGGATCTGGCCGCCGGGCGGGCGGCGGTGGGGGATGGATCCCAGGTTCGGCAGTCAGCCCTTTCGTAGGTGCGAATTTGTTCGCACCTACGGCAGGTAGATGCGGTGAGGAACGACCCGAATCAGTTTCGAACGATGCGATTCCTATTGTTGGTCGGCAATTCTGAAGTAGCGTTTAGCTTTCTTTGAGAAAGCAAATGCGTAGGCCCAATACACGAATGGGACGAATACCAAGAGTCAGGCGGCACAAGCCAAACCAGGCATCCTGGGTGCGCCGTGGAGGATGTTGCGCAGCGCTTGAACGCGAAGATATACGATAGGAGGGGTTCTTGACGAGCGTGATCGCAGGTTGCGGGGCGTGCGTCCCAGGGACCAGGGTCTTACCTTGTGCCCGAGACAGGTTGGCGAGGCAACGGGACAGCCTGGCGCGCCGCCCCCGCACGCCTTGGGGGATGTTGTCGGAGCTAGGGTCGCCGGACGCGAACCTTGCGCTCCGTCAGCACCACAAAACAGCCGGCCCAACCGTCGATCTCTGCGGCGACTGCATCAACCGCCGCCAACAGGGCGTCGGCCCCAGGCTCCCGCAGGCGGACCAGCAGCAGGCCGGGATGGGTCCCAGGGGCGAATCGGCGGGTGTCCGAAAAATCCAGGTCCTGGGTAATCAGGAACCGAGCTTCCCTGGCCGCCGCCGACCAAACCTCCTCATCGGGTCTCCCGTTGAGGCCCTCCTGCTGCACGGTTGCGACCTGATGGCCACGTTTCTCCAGGTTGGCCACCAGTCGCGCAGGGAGGTTTTCGTCGAGTTTGATCCTCATACCAGGATGGGGGCGGCCGACATCGGCAGGTCTTCTTCAGCCGACAGGGCGGCAAAGGCGATAACGGCACGCACTGCCTCCGGGGTCAGGGTCGGAAAGTCGCGCAGTAACTGCTCGGTGGTCATCCCGTCGCCCAAGCTGGCGAGGACGGTTCTCACGGTGACCCGAGTGCCGGTGACGATGGCTTCGCCGCCGCAAATGCGGGGGTCGCGGGTGATGTAGGGACGGAAGTTCATGGTCATGGCGGCACACCTCTTGACGTGTCGGCGGCTTGAGAGAGGGGCCAGGGTCAGGACTTGCGCCTCCTAGCGCATCAGGCGGCTCCGTCCAAGATGCCAGGGCCGGGGGCGGATAGCAACCGGAAGGCGCGCCTGGGCCGGAAGGGGCGCGCCACGCACCACCGATGCCCGAGGTCTCGCGGCGCGGTTTCGCAGGTCCTGGGTTTTGCCCTGTGATCGGATGCCATGCGCGGTGCACAGTCGCGCTGTGGGGGTGGATGCGCAGCCCGGATAGGGGTAACGGCTGTCCTGCTTGGGCGACGGGGGCGGTGCCACCAAACTTCTGGACTACGCCGCCGCGGGCGGCTCCCTTGGCAGCAGTGTGCCCAGCGTCTTTGCCCAGGCCAGTGCCCCCATCACCGGCACCGCTGCCACCGCCCGCTCGACGGCCAACTTCGGTAGCAGCGTCGGCTTCGACAGCCGCAATTCCTACGCCTTCGTCACAGGCCAGCCGAGTGCGTCCTGGGTGGCCGACGTGATCGCCCCACCCGGCATCGGGGTGAACAACCCGGTGGGTGCGGTGCTCGGCCAGCCCGATTCGGTCATCTTCGGCGCCGGTGCCCTGGGCGGTAACTACTCGGGTTCAGGTGGGGTGGAGACCTACACCAGCACCCTGAGCTTCATCGTGGACACGATCACCATCACCGACAACCTGGCCATCGGCTTCTACCAGCACACCGGCACGGCGGGGGCCGGGTCCGTGCTGACCATCGACGGCTTCGAAAACAACGGCCTGTTCTACTTGAACGTGTCCATGCAGCTGAACCTGGATGCGGCCCACACCAGCTTCGGCTTCAGCCTGCTGTTCGGGGACCCGCCCGGCTGTACCTCGACCGAGACCAATGTTTGCAGCTTCGGCGGCTTTGTGGGCGACCTGTCCAATCCGGACTTCTTTAGTTGTGGGAGGGAGCGGTTCCTCTTGCGCGCCCCGGTCTAGCCGACCCCCGGGGTCAGGTGCCCGCTCAGGACCTTGCCCGCGGCACATACGCATCCGGGATCAGCACCGTCGGTGACCTCTGGGTCGGGTCCTTTTGAGGAAAGTCGAGGGTGTAGTGCAGCCCGCGGCTCTCGCGGCGACGTAGCGCCGACTGGATGATCAGGTCCGCCACCTCTACCAGGTTGCGCAGTTCCAGCAGGTCGTTGGTGACCCGGAAGGTGCCGTAGTACTCGATGATCTCTTGGCGCAGCAGATCGACCCGGCGCTTGGCCCGCTGCAGGCGCTTGTTGCTGCGCACTATGCCCACGTAGTCCCACATGAAGCGCCGCACCTCGTCCCAGTTGTGGGAGACCACCACCTCTTCGTCGGCCTGGGTGACCCGGCTTTCGTCCCAGGGCGGGACCTCGCAGGGGGCGGCGGGCTGGGACAGGGCGGCGCTGATGTCCCGCGCCGCCAGTCGGCTGTAGACCAGGCACTCCAGCAGGGAATTGCTGGCCATGCGGTTGGCCCCGTGCAGCCCGGTGTAGGCGACCTCGCCGCTGGCGTAGAGCCCGGGGACGTCGGTGCGGGCCTGGTGGTCCACCAGGACCCCGCCGCAGGTGTAGTGGGCCGCGGGCACCACCGGGATGGGCTCGCGGGTGATGTCGATGCCGAACTCCAGGCAGCGGGCGTAGATGGTGGGGAAGTGCTCGCGGACGAACTCCGGGGGACGGTGGGAGATGTCCAGGTAGACGCACTCGCTGCCCAGGCGCTTCATTTCGTGGTCTATGGCGCGGGCGACTATGTCCCGCGGGGCCAGTTCGGCACGGGCGTCGAAGCGGGGCATGAAGCGCGACCCGTCCGGCAGCAGCAGGCGTGCGCCCTCACCGCGCAGGGCCTCGGTGACCAGGAAGGACTTGGCCTTGGGGTGGTAGAGGCAGGTCGGGTGGAACTGCATGAACTCCATGTTGGCGATGCGGCAGCCGGCCCGCCAGGCCATGGCGATGCCGTCGCCGGTGGAGACATCCGGGTTGCTGGTGTAGAGGTAGACCTTGTTGGCCCCGCCGGTGGCCAGTACCACACAGCGGGCGGTGAAGGTCTCCACCCGGCCGGTCTCCCGGTCCAGGATGTAGGCCCCCAGGCAGCGCTGCTGGGCCTGCCCCAGTTTGTGGGCGGTGATCAGGTCCACGGCGATGTGGTGCTCGAACAGGGCGACGTTGGGCCTTGCCCGGACCTGGGCCTCCAGGGTGGTCTCCACCGCGTGGCCTGTGGCATCGGCGGCGTGGACCACCCGGCGGTGGGTGTGGCCGCCCTCGCGGGTCAGGTGGTAACCGCCGGCGTCGGTGGCGCTGTCGTCGCGGGTGAAATTTACCCCCTGATCGAGCAGCCAGCGGATGGCCCGCGGGCCGTCCTCCACCACCAGGCGCACCACCCGGGGGTCGCACAGGCCGGCGCCGGCCTTGAGGGTGTCACGGACATGGGAGTCCACCGTGTCCCCTCGGTCCATCACCGCGGAGATGCCGCCCTGGGCATAGAGGGTGCTGCCCTCGGCCAGCTCGCGCTTGGAGATCACCGCCACCGAGATGCCCGGGTCCAGTTGCAGGGCCAGGGTCAGACCGGCGGCGCCGCTGCCCAGGATGAGTACATCGTGCTGGTGGGTGCTCTGCATGCTGGGTTCCTGCTCGTGGTGCGCCCGGCGGCGGGCCGGCCATGATCGGCGGCGCTGTGGGTACATATTGCCGTAACATACCACGGCAACCGATCCCATCGGCGTGCGGCTCGGCAGGTGCAGGGTGGCGGCCGCCCCGCTACACTGCCGAGCCGGCCGATTTCGGTCGAGCCGCCGCCAATTCTGGCGCCTCGGTGGGCGTGCCGGATCTGGGCCCGCGAACTTTCGATAGGGGGAGATGTCCATGCCATCGGTATCAGGGAAGCGTCCGCAGGGGGCCCGACCGGATGTCTGAACGGGGGCCAGACGAGGAACTGGTGGCGCGCACCCAGGCGGGGGACAAGCGCGCCTTCGACATCCTGGTGGTCAAGTACCAGCAGAAGGTCGCCAACCTCATTTCGCGCTACATGCGCGATCCCAGCGAGGTCCAGGACGTGACCCAGGAGGCCTTCATCAAGGCCTACCGGGCCCTTCCCGGGTTTCGCGGGGACAGCGCCTTTTTCACCTGGCTGTATCGCATCGCCATCAACACGGTGAAGAACCACCTCGTGGCCCAGGGCCGACGCCCGCCCGGGGACGACGTGGAGGCGGAGCTGGCCGAGCAGATGGACATGGGGGGACGGCTGCGCGAGTACGCCACCCCGGAGCGGGAACTGCTCACCGACGAGATCGCGCGGACCGTACAGGCGGCCCTCGACGATCTGCCCGACGATCTGCGCACCGCCATAGTCCTGCGCGAGATCGAGGGCATGAGCTATGAGGAGATCGCCGACGCCATGGAGTGTCCGATCGGAACGGTGCGATCACGCATCTTTCGGGCCAGGGAGGCCATCGACAAGCGTCTGCGACCCCTGCTTACCCACTAGCGAATTGCACAGGCCCCGCGATGAAAGATCACCAACGACAAGCCCTCTCGGCCCTGGTGGATGGCGAACTGCCCGCGTCTCAGGCCGGCGGCCTGCTCGATGCCCTGGGGCGCGATCCGGAACTGCGCGACCAATGGGAGCGTTATCACTTGATCGGCGGTGCCCTGCGGGGCGAAGCGGCGAGCCTGGCCTACCGGGAGATCGCCGAGCGCACCCGGGCCCGGATTGCCGCGGAGCCCACAGTCCTGGCCCCGGCCGCCGCCCGGCCGCGGCGCCCGTCGCGGCTGGCCCCCTTCGCCGGGGTGGCCCTGGCCGCCTCCGCCGCCTTCCTGGCGGTGTTTGCCGTGCCGGCCCTGTTCCAGTCCGTAGCGCACCGGCCTGCTGCGCCCGCCCTGGCCCAGGAATCGGCTCCCCAGTCGGTCTCATCGCCGGCCCCGGCGCTGGCGAGCTTGCCGGCCGCCCTCCCGACTTCCCCTGAGGCCCCGGCGGCCCAGGCCCTGATCGCGGCCAACCCGGCGCCCCGGGATGTCGCCCCCCGGCGGTTCGAGGCCGGGCGACCGTCCCAGCGCTGGCATGTGGATCAGCCCGGGCTGGCGAACAAGCTGGATCGCTTACTGGTGAACCATCAGGAGCATGCCCCGGCGACAGGCATCAATGGCATGCTCCCCTACGCCACCCTGGTCAGTTATGACACCGGCCGCTAGGGTGTCCGTGTCGCCACCGATGCGGCGCCTGGCCAGTACGGTGCTGGCCCTGGGCCTTGGCTTGACGGGGGGCCTGACCGGGGTCCTGCCGGTCGCCTGGGCCGAGGGTGCGGCGGAGCCGGATGCCGATACCTTCGCGACCGCCCATCTGGCCCGTATGGCCGCCGCGGTGGATGGGCTGGATTACGAGGGGACCCTGGTCTATCTGGCCGATAACCGCCTGGAGACCCTGCACGTGGTCCACCGCTTGGTCGGTGGCCGGGTCGAGGAGCGCATGGTGTCCCTGAGCGGCTCGGTGCGGGCCGTGACCCGGGACCAGGATGTGGTGACCTGCGTGCTGTCCGGGGACCATCCCATTTCGGTGAAGCGCAAGACGGGCATCCCCGACCTGCTGCGCGCCCCGGCCATAGACCCCGCCGTCCTGAGTGACAATTACTTTGTCCACCCCCTGGGTGCGACCCGGGTGGCGGGGCGGGACACCGACGTGGTGGGGCTCATACCCCGGGACGACTTCCGTTACGGCTACCGCTTCTATCTCGACCGCCAGACCGGCCTGCCCCTCAAGTCCGACCTCATGGGGACCGACGGCGATGCCATTGAGCAGATCATGTTCGCCGCGGTTGAGGTCGGTCCTGCTGGGTCTGCCCAGGCGTCGACCGACCCGACTGGGATGCCGGTCCCTGCGGGGGCGGGGAGCGTTGGCGCGACGCCTGCTGGACTGAATCAGGCGGCATTGGCTCCGACGGCATTGGCCCCCTCCGGCCCCGCCGGCGAATCCACCGGCGGCGACTCGCCCTGGCGCTTCGAGGACCTGCCCCCGGGCTTCGCGGTGCGCATGCACGACAGTTGGCCCGAGGGCGGGGAGGGGCGCGTCGAGCACTTCCTGGTCTCCGACCACCTGGCCTCTCTGTCGGTGTTCGTCGAACCGCTGGGGCAGGGCGGGCTCAGTGGCCACAGTCGCATCGGCGCCGTGCATGCGGTGGGCGGGCAGGTCGCCGGGCACCAGGTGACTGTGGTCGGGCAGGTCCCGGCGGAGACCGTCGCGGCGGTGCTCGGCGGGCTGCATCACACCGGGGCCGGGCCGCGATGATCGAGGAGACCGGGGTAGTGGTGACGGTGGCCGGGGACTTGGCGGAGGTCGAGACCCGCCGCCAGGGGGCCTGCGGCAGTTGCTCGGCCAGCGGGGCCTGCGGGACCTCGCTCCTGGCCCGGTGGTTGGGGCGCAAGCCCCTGCTGCTGCGGGCCCACAACCCCATCGGGGCGGCGCCCGGCGACACAGTGGTGGTCGGGGTGCCGGAGGAGGGACTGGTGCGCGCCTCCCTGGTCGCCTACCTGATTCCCCTGATCGGCTTCATGGGCGGGGCCATGGCCGGGAGCCACCTGTTCCCCGCCCTGGGCAACGGGGCCGGGGCCCTGGGGGCCGGCGTCGGGCTTGCCCTGGGGCTGCTGTGGGTTGCAAGGTTCGGACGCGCCCACAGCCTGGACCCGCGTTACCGCGCCCTGGTGCTGCGCCGCCTGACCGG
>DYRB01000011.1:15161-16850 GCA_020718945.1 Lamprocystis purpurea
GGCCCTGACCTGCCGGGGCCATCCCGGCCTCCCCTTTCTATAGAAAGCCAACGAGGACATTCCATGCCCCTTTCCAGAATCCTGGCGACGGCCCTGCTCATCGGTACCTGGGCGAGCGCCGGGCCGGCCGCGGCGGACGCCCGAGGTCTGCCCGAGTTCACCGCCCTGGTGGAGAGTCAGGGCCCGGCGGTGGTCAACATCAGTACCCGCCAGTCCCAGACCCCAAGGCGCCGGCCCCACGGCTTCTCGGTCCCGGACCTGCCCGAGGGCAATCCGCTCAACGACTTCCTGCGCCGCTATTTCGGTGAAGAGGGCGAGGCCCAAGGCGACGAGCCCCTGGCCCGCTCCCTGGGGTCCGGGTTCATCATCTCCACCGACGGCTACATTCTCACCAACCACCATGTGGTCGAGGGGGCCGACGAGGTCATAGTCCGCACCGCGGACCGGCGCGAGTTCACCGCCACCGTGGTGGGCTCGGACCGGCGCAGCGATACCGCCCTGATCAAGGTCGATACCACTGGGCTGCCGACGGTCAAGCTCGGCTCCGGCAAGGACCTCAAGGTCGGGGAGTGGGTCCTGGCCATCGGCTCGCCCTTCGGCTTCGAGCACTCCGCCACCGCCGGCATTGTCAGCGCCACCGGGCGCAGCCTGCCGAGCGAGAACTATGTCCCCTTCATCCAAACCGACGTGGCCATCAATCCCGGCAACTCAGGCGGGCCCCTGTTCGACCTGGACGGCGAGGTGGTCGGGGTCAATTCCCAGATCTACAGCCGCACCGGGGGCTTCATGGGGCTGTCCTTCGCCATCCCCATCGAGGTCGCCATGGACGCGGTGGAGCAACTCAAGGCCAAGGGACGGGTGAGCCGCGGCTGGCTGGGTGTCCTGATCCAGGACGTGACCCGGGACCTGGCCGAGAGCTTCGGCATGAAGCAGCCGGCCGGGGCCCTGGTGGCCCAGGTCCTGCCGGACAGCCCGGCGGAGCAGGCCGGGTTCCAGCCCGGCGACGTGATCCTCAAGTACAACGGGACCGCCGTGGGCGACTCCGGCAGCCTGCCGCAACTGGTCGGGGTGACCCGGGTCGGGCAGGCGGCCCAGGTCGAGGTGCTGCGCCGCGGCCAGCACAAGGAACTGACCGTGACCATTGGCGAGTTGCCGGAAGAGGACGAGGTCGCCGGCAAGCCCGGGCCCAAGGAGCCCGCGGCGGCCAACCGCCTGGGCCTGGTGGTGCGTGACCTGACGGCGGAGCAGCGCGACCAGGACGGGGTGCCCAAGGGCGGGGTCCTGGTGGAGGACGTCAAGGCCGGCGCGGCGGAGCAGGTCGGCATCCGCGGCGGCGACGTGGTCCTGATGCTCGACAACCAGCAGGTGAACGATGTCAGGCAATTCAAGCAGTTGGTGGATGCCATCCCGGCTGGGCGCTCGGTGGCCATCCTGGTCCAGCGCGGCGGCGGGCGCATGTTCTACGCCCTGAAGATGCCCAAGTCCTGAGCCGGGGCCTGGCCGCCCGGCTAACCCCGCCTGTGGTCCTTCTGGTATGATCCCGGCCGCTGTCGTGGCGGTCGGGACCCCTCGTGCCCGTGACCCTAAGAAAAGCAGTTGAGCCGCAAATGAACGCAAATAGACGCAAATAGACAAGGACTTGGTGTCGGACTCCGGTTCACCCTGCGGGTGACCTGCGGACTCTGCCTA
>DYRB01000351.1 GCA_020718945.1 Lamprocystis purpurea
ACCCGCCACTTCAGTGACTTGGCCATCCCCAACAGCTAATGCAGACAGAGCCATTCCTCGCTGGTGCCCGCCGCGGCGGCCACTTCCAGCTCATTGAGCAGGGAAGACGCGGCCTCGCCCAGATCGCCGTCAACGGCGACGGCGGGTCAAGTACAGCGGAAGGCCGGCGGCCAGGAACAGGAAGAAGGTTGGCGGGACTGGAACGGCCGGCGCCAGCGCACCCCCGGCCACTTCGTTCGCCGCGGTCAGGAAGTCGACTCTGACGACCCGCGAGTCCCCATAGGGGCGCAGCCAGTCCTCCGCGCTCAGTCCCGCGACTGTGGCGTAAATCCGGGCATCGCGGAAGCGGCTCGCGAGGGATCCGGATACCGGGGCCGCGTCTACGATGAACTGGAGGTTCTTGCCACCCATGGCCTGGGCGGAGTCCTGAATCAGGTCGGTCGGAGACGCACCCTCGACCGTCGACAGACTGCCGAAGGTGTTGAAAGGGATGCGCATCAGATCGCCGAAGTGGGTGGCATCCAGAAAAAGCGCGCTCTGCAGCCCATCACCGGACCTGTAGGTCCCGGGGGCGGCAACGTTGTCCTTGGTGGCGAACGTGACCCGCGCATTATCGGAGATCAGGAAGATCTTGTCGGGATCCGGGTTGTAATCGACATTTGCGCCGTTGAACTGAAAGTCGACGAGGGCATTCTCGATGCTCAAGGTCCCTGCACCTGCAGGGCCAACGGCAAGCAAGAGGCTGGCCGCCAGGCACAGCGACGACCGCCACCGCCTCGCATCACTCCGATTAACCATAGGACGCGACTCCAAAACTCGTGTAGGCATGCTTTGACAGTCTAACCCCATGCTGCGCGATTGACCGTCACGGGGCAGAAACTGTACCTAAGCCCGGAGGGATCGCCCTCAGGTCCGATTTCGGCGTGCCTGCCACCCGATCTATATGTGAAAACCTGTCCTGGTCGAGGCCAGGGTCCAGGCCGCGAGACCCCGACCGGACCATCCCCGCCGGGGAAAGTGTAAAAAACCCTGACCGGTGGTGAGGCCCCGCCGGGCCGGGCGCCCCGGCGCCGAGGCGCAGGTCACCTGTGCGGGCGGATCTTGGTATAGTTCGCCGCGGCGCGAATTCAATCCTGATCGCCAGCATCCCCGGGGACGCCAGCCATGAGATTCAACGGGCGACCGCACACCGACCACGGGCTCGACCAGCACGGCCTGTACAACCTCAACGCCGCCTACTGGAACCTGCCGACCCCTGAACTCTACGAGCAGGCCATCCTGCGCCACGAGGGCTCGGTGTCGCACATGGGGCCCCTGGTGGTGCGCACCGGCCACCACACCGGCGGCTCGGCGGAGGACAAGTTCGTGGTGGACGAGGCCGCGACCCGCGACGAGGTCTGGTGGGGGCGGGCCAACAAGCCCATCGCCGAGGGGCGCTTCGACCAGCTCCACCAGCGCCTCGCATCATACCTGCAAATGAAGGAGGTCTATGTCCAGGATTGCTTCCTGGGCGCGGACCCGAGCTTCCGCCTGCCGGTACGTGTAATCACCGAGTACGCCTGGCACAGCCTGTTCGCCCGCAACCTGTTCATCCAGCCCGCGCCTTCCCAGCAGGACGACCACGACCCCGAGTTCACCATCATCGACGTCCCGCGCTTCCACGCCGTGCCGTCCCTGGACCAGACCCGCAGCGAGACCTTCGTCCTGATCAACTTCGCCCGGCGCCTGGCCCTGATCGGCGGCACCAGTTACGCGGGGGAGATCAAGCAGGCCCTGTTCGCGGTGCTGAACTACCTGATGCCCGGGCGCGGCGTCCTGCCCATGCATTGCGCCGCCAACCAGGCCCCGGACGGCAGCGGCGTGGCCCTGTTCTTCGGCATCGGCGGGGTCGGCAAGACCAGCCTGTCGGCAGACCGCTCCCGGGTCCTGATCGGCGACGACGAGCACGGCTGGAGCCCCCGCGGTGTGTTTAACTTTGAAGGCGGCTGTTACGCCAAGATGATCCGGCTATCCGCCGAGGCCGAGCCCGACATCTTCGCCGCCACCGAGCGCTTCGGCACCGTCCTGGAGAACGTCACGGTCCAGGCCCAGACCCGCCGCCTGGACCTGGACGACGACTCCCTGACGGAGAACACCCGCGGGGCCTACCACATCAGCGCCATCTCCAACGCCAGCCGGACCGGGGTGGCCGGCCATCCGGAATCGGTGATCCTGCTGACCTGTGACGCCTTCGGGGTGCTGCCGCCCATTGCCCGCCTGACCCAGGACCAGGCCCTGTACCACTTCGTCTCCGGCTACACGGCGCGGGCCCCGGGGCGCGGCTCCGGGCGTACCGATCCGGTGGCCCAGTTCAGCGCCTGTTACGGGGCCCCCTTCATGCCCCTGCACCCCAAGCGCTACGCGGACCTGCTGCGCGAGCGCCTGGAGCGCCACCGCCCGCGCCTCTGGCTGGTCAACACCGGCTGGTCCGGCGGGCCCTGGGGCGAGGGCCGGCGCCTGGACCTCGACCACGCCAGGGCCCTGGTCAGCGCCATCCTCTCCGGCGACCTGGATCGTGCCGAGACCCGCACCGACCCGGTGTTCGGCTTCGAGGTCCCCCTGGCCTGCCCCGGGGTCCCCGCCCACCTGCTCGACCCGCGCGGCACCTGGGGCGACCCGGCCGCCTACGACCACCAGGCCGCCTGGCTGGCCGGGCTGTTCCGGGACAACTTCAACGCCTTCTCCGGCGCCCTCGACCCGCGCATCTGCGCCGCCGGGCCGCGCCAGGGCTAAGCGGCTGTGAACAAACCCCCGGCCTACTGCGGACGCCCCTGGCGGCGCCCGGATGCGTTGCGGGGACCCCCAAGTCCGCGTCACATAGGCTCGCTATGCTCCCCGGACTTGTGCACCCCCGCGCCTTTCCGGACACCCCCAGGAACGCCCTCGCTACGGCCGGGGATTGTTCACAACCTCTGAGACCCGATGAACAGCCCCGACACCATCGACATCACCCAGCCCGACGACTGGCACCTGCACCTGCGCGACGGGGCGGCCCTGGCCTGCGTGGTCGGCCACACCGCCGAGCGCTTCGCCCGCGCCATCGTCATGCCCAACCTCAAGCCCCCGGTGACCACAGTGGCGGCGGCCCTGGCCTACCGCGGGCGCATCCTGGCGGCGCTCCCGGACGGGACGGCCTTCGAGCCCCTGATGACCCTGTACCTCACCGACCGTCTGGCCCCGGACGAGGTCGAGCGGGCCCGGGACAGCGGCGCCGTGCACGCGGTCAAGCTCTACCCGGCAGGGGCCACCACCAACTCCGAGGCCGGGGTCACGGACCTGGCCGCCGTATACCCCGTCCTGGAGTGCATGCAGCGCCTGGACCTGCCGCTACTGGTGCATGGCGAGGCCACCGGGGCCCTGGACCCCTTCGACCGGGAGCAGCGCTTCATCGACGAGGGCCTCAGCCGCATCCTGCGCGACTTCCCCGGGCTGCGGCTGGTGTTCGAGCACATCACCACCCGGGAGGCGGTGGACTTCGTGCGCGCCGGCCCGCCGACCCTGGCCGCCACCATCACCGCCCACCACCTGCTCTACAACCGGGGCGCAATGTTCGCCGGGGGTCTGCGCCCACACCTCTACTGCCTGCCCGTGCTCAAGCGCGAGACCCACCGCCAAGCCCTGATCCAGGCGGCCACCGGCGGGGAGGCGCGCTTCTTCTTAGGCACCGACAGCGCCCCCCACGCCCAGGGGGCCAAGGAGTCGGCCTGCGGCTGCGCCGGGATCTACACCGCCCATGCCGGCATCGAGCTGTACGCCGAGGCCTTCGAGGCCGCCGGGGCCCTGGACCGCTTGGAGGGGTTCGCC
>DYRB01000352.1 GCA_020718945.1 Lamprocystis purpurea
CCAGGCCAGCTCGATCTCCTTGCCCGGCTTGCCGGTGTGCAGATTGGTCCTCAGGTCGCCACGGAACAGGAAGCCGCGGCCCCCATCCCCCAGGTCCAGGGCCTCGATGGCGGCGGTGATGCGTCCCAGGGTCACGTCCAGGGCCAGGACCCGGGTCTGGCCGGCGGCCTTCCAGGCGACCGAGGCGGTGATCCCCGGGACCCCCAGGGTGTGGAAGCTGTAGGGGGCGCTCCAGGTCGGGCCGCCGTCCCGGGCTGCAACGGCGCCGCTGTACCAGGGGCGGGTGCGGGGGTCGTAGTCCAGGGGTTCTTCGCCGGTCTCCAGGCGCTCGCCGGTGGGGGACAGGCGGGTGACCTGGGCCTGATCCACCCGACCCGGGCCCCGCTCGCGCACCAGCCAGGCCTCGCCGTCGCGGCTCAGGAACCACTCGGCCCCCGTGTCCAGGGCGAGCAGGGCCCCGGCGATCTGGGGTATGTGGGTGAGGCTGGGGACCAGGCGCCGATCCAGGGCGGCGGCGTCCGCTGGGGTGAGGTCCGCGCTGCGCAGCCCGTCGCGCAGGATCAGGAGTTGCTGCTCCACCGGGCCCAGGAGGTTGCGCACCTCGTCGCGGACCTGGAGCGTGGCGGCGCCGATGCGCGACTCGGCCAGGTCCCGGTTGAGGACCTGGAGCAGCAGGGCACTGACTCCCACCAACAGGGCCATGGTGGCCAGGACCAGCAGGATCAGGTCGCGGAGCAACCGGGAGCGGACATGGCCGGGGGCCGCGTAGGGGAGGAGGGGCATAGGGATTGACCTGGAAAAAGCAATTCAGCCGCAAACGAACGCAAAAAACGCAAATGGTTCAGCCGCTTAGCCGTTGGCTACTGGTCACCCGCAGGGTGCGAAGGACGCAGGGCCCAAGTCGTTGCCTATTTGCGTCCATTTGCGTTCATTTGCGGCTTAACTGCCCTTCATGCGATCACAGCGTCCCGGACCAGGCCCGACGGGGGGTTACCCAGCACAACCCAGCATCTCATCGGCGTGGTCGCGGGTCTTCTGGGTGATCTGGGTCCCGCCGAGCATGCGGGCTATCTCTTCCACCCGGTCCTGGCGGTCCAGGGCCTGGATGCGGGTGTGGGTCTGGCCCTCGGCGGCAAACTTGCTCACCTTGAGGTGCTGGTGGGCCTGGGCCGCCACCTGGGGCAAATGGGTGACGCACAGGACCTGGCGTTCGCTGCCCAGTTGGCGCAACAGGCGCCCGACGATCTCTGCCACCCCGCCGCCAATGCCCACGTCCACCTCGTCGAAGACCAGGGTGGGGACGCTGCCGCACTGGGCCGTGGCCACCTGGATGGCCAGGCCGATGCGGGAGAGCTCGCCGCCGGAGGCGACCCGGGCCAGGGGGGCCAGGGGCTGGCCAGGGTTAGCGCTGACCTGGAACTCGATGCGCTCCAGGCCGCCGGCCCCGGCCTCCTGGGGGTCCAAGGGGGTCAGGGCCACGGCGAAGCGCCCGCCGCCCATGCCGAGCTGGTGCATGAAGCCGCTGATGGTCTCCCCCAGGCGTGCTGCGGCCTGGGTGCGGGCCGCACCCAGGGCCCCGGCGCGGTCCAGGTAGGCAGCGCGGGCGGCGTCGCGGGCGGCGGCCAGGCCGGCGGCGTCCTCGTCGGCGTGCTCCAGCCCGGCCAACTCGGCGCGGCGGGTCTCCAGGGCCCCTGGCAGTTCCTCGGCGGTGCAGCGGTACTTACGGGCCAGGTCGTGGACCTGACCCAGGCGGGTCTCCACCTGCTCGATCAGCCCCGGGTCCACGTCCAGGTCGGCGAGGTACTGGCGTAGCCCGGCGGCGGCCTCCTGGACCTGGATGGCGGCCCCATCGATCAGTTCCTGGAGGGGGGCCAGGCGGGGGTCAATGCCCGCCACATCCGCCAGTTCGGTCCCGGCGTGGCGCAATGTGTCGCCGACGCTGGGCTCGGCCTCGTCGATCTGCATGAGGAGCCGAGCCCCGACCTCCTGGAGCCGCCCCAGGCTGCCCAAGCGGCGCTGTTCCTGGTCGAGCTCCCGGATCTGCTCCACATTCATGCCCAGGCCCGCCAACTCCTCGACCTGATAGCGCAGCAGGTCCAACCGGGCGGCGCGGTCGGCCCCCTCGGCCTCGATGCGCCGCAGGGCCCGGTCCTGGTCGCGCCAGGCCCGATAGAGGTCGGCCACCGCCGCGGCCAGGTCGGCGTGGCCCCCGTAGGCATCGAGCAGGTCGCGCTGGGTGGCGGGGCGCAGCAGGGACTGGTGGGCGTGCTGGCCGTGGATGTCTACCAGGAGTTCGCCGATCTGTTGGAGCTGGGCCCCGGTGGCAGGTCGCCCGTTGACGAAGGCCCGGGAGCGCCCGCCCTCCACCAGGAGGCGGCGCACCAGGCAGTCCGGCCCCTCGTCCAGGCCCTGCTCGGCGAGCCAGGTCAGGGCCTGGGGGCAGGCGGCCAGATCGAAGCCGGCGATGATCTCCGCCCGCTCGCAGCCGGTGCGGATCATGCCCGGGTCTGCCTTGTCCCCCAGGGCCAGGCCCAGGGCGTCGATGAGGATGGACTTGCCGGCCCCGGTCTCCCCGGTCAGGGCGGTGAGCCCGGGGGTGAGGTCCAGGTCCAGGGCGCTGACGATGGCCAGGTCCTTGATGTAGACGTGGTTCAGCATGAGGTCCTCGGCACCTGGGGCTGGTCCGCCGCCTGGGGCTGGTGTCCGCCCCAGCCGAGCTTGGCGCGCAGTATGGCGTAGTGGTCGTGGCCCTCCGGGTGCAGGAGGCGGATGGGCCTGGCGGTCTTGCGCACCAGCACCCTCAGCCTGGCCCCGGGGGACAGGTTGGTCTGGCCGTCACAGGTGACGTGGACATGGCCAGGGTCGAAACCGCAAATGCGGATCTCGATGGAACTGCTGCCCGGGACCACCAGGGGCCTGTTGCTCAGGGTGTGGGGGCAGATGGAGACCAGGGTCAGGGCGTCCAGGGTCGGGTGGAGGAGGGGGCCGCCGCCGGACAGGGCATAGGCGGTGGAGCCCGTGGGGGTGGCAATGATGATGCCGTCGGAGCGCTGGGCGTTGACGAAGACCCCATCGATATAGGTCTCGAATTCGATCATCCGCGGCGTGGTCCACTTGTGGATGACCACGTCGTTCAGGGCCGTCAGGGGCAGCGGGTTCGGCAGTGGGTCTGGCAGCGGGTCTGGCAGCGGGTCTGGCAGCGGGTCTGGCGCGGGGACTGGCTCGCCCTCGGCGGTCTGCACCTGGGCGACAAGCATGCAGCGCGCCTCCTCGACATAGGCCCCGTCCAGGATGAGGTCCAGGGTGCCCTCGATCTGGTCCGGGGACAGGTCCGCCAGGAAGCCCAGCCGCCCCAGGTTGATGCCCACCAAGGGCACCCCGTGCCCGGCCAGCGAGCGGGCGGCCCCGAGCAAGGTGCCGTCGCCGCCCACCACCACCACCAGGTCGCAGCGCTGCCCCAGGTCCGCCACCGCCAACCCCGCCGCTGGGGGTTGCGCCAGGGCGGCGCTGGTGGGGTCGCAGAGCACGGCGCGCCCGCGCGACTGGAGGTGCGCGACCAGGCGTGCCACCGTCGGGCCCACCCGGTCCGGGTCGCCGCTCTTGCCGAGTATGCCGATGGTCTGGAAGCGCGACATGGATGGGGCTGCTGCGAAGGGGCGCGGGCGGGGGTGCGGCACAAAGTAGCATGGCCCCGCCGGTGCGCCAACAGCCGGGCTGTGCCAAGCGGCCACAAGAACGCGCAGGTTACGAAAAGCCGGGGAGAAGAGGGCCGCTGTCCCGCCTTCGCAGCCGATTCATCCCAAGCCCGACAGGCTCACAGGTCCCCGGACCGGCCGGGCCC
>DYRB01000353.1 GCA_020718945.1 Lamprocystis purpurea
GGTCATTCACTGTCGTCCCGGTCGAGATGCCGCATCAGCGCGTCCAGGTCCTCATGCCGGGTGGTCCGCCCCGCCCTCAGGTCCTCCAGGGACGCCCGTAGGCCGTCCCGATCCATACTGACCTGTGCCTCGATAAGCTCCTGAAAGCGCTCCTCGGTCAGCACGACGTACTGGGGGCGGTTGTTCTTGATGATGTGTACGGGCCCGGCGCGCAGGGCTTCGTCCACCGCGGAGATGCCGCGACGCTTGATGTCTTGGGCGGGTATGGTGTTCATGGGGGCCTCCAGTACCGATTTGAGCACCGATTACAGCCCCCGACGCCGAGGCTGTCAATAATCGCGCGGCCTATCCGGTCGTTAGGGCCTAGGACACCGCGGCCGCCAACAGGTCCATCTTGACTCAGGTCAAAGCCTGATGGCCGTCGGCACCTTAGCTTGGCGACCCTTGCGGCGGGGCCGCGCCGGCCCTGGACGCCCCCGAATCACTCGGGTGCCGCCCAATGCCGGGGCACCCAGGCCCCGCGCCCACCGAACTCAGGGTGACCCTGCCGCCCCCCCCGGGCAACCCCGATCACCTCACCGCGATGCCCGAAACCGATGGGCCACCCTGACCCCCTGCCCTACCCCGGCGGCCCCTAGTGCCGCCGGGGGAACGACTCATCCGGAGCCCTGACCGCCATGCGCCTGTGCTGGACCCTAGTGCTGATCCTGGCCACCGCCCTGGCCGCGACCCTCTACGTCTTCCTGATCCGGGGGTCCACGGCCCCGGCCAGCGACGGGCGCGTCGCCATACTCCTGGAACCGGGGGAGCGCGACCTGGTACTGGCGGAGATGCGCGCCTTTCTTCAAGAGTCCCAGGCCATGGTCCAGGCCGGGGCCAAGGGCGACCTGCCCGGCCTGGCCGCCGCCGCCCGCCGGGTGGGGGTCGCGGCCCAGCACGAGGTCCCCGCCAGCCTGATCGGCAAGCTCCCCCTGGAGTTCAAGCAGCTCGGCTTCGACACCCATGCCCGTTTCGACCGCCTGGCCCTGGATGCCGAGTCCCTGGGCGATGCCCAACAGGCCCTCGCCGCCCTGGGGGACCTGATGGCCAACTGCGTCGCCTGCCACGCCGCCTACCGGATCGATCCTGCCCAGTCTTGAGTACCCCCACCATGCCCCGCCGCCTCGCCTTAGGTCTGCTGTACCTGACCCTGATCCCCGCCGTCGGCCTCGCCGACACGCCCGAACCCACCCCCGACCTCTACCTGCGCCACTGCGCCGAGTGCCACGGCCCCGACCGCCTGGGGCGCATCGGGCCTGCCCTGCTCCCGGAGAACCTGGGGCGGATCAAACGGGACGAGGCCGTCGCGGCCATCCGCGACGGGCGCCCCGCCACCCAGATGCCGGCCTTCGGGGACAAGCTCGGCGCCGCCGAGATCGAGGCCCTGGTCGCCCTGGTCTATAGCCCCTTGCCCCAGGTCCCGGTGTGGGGCCTGGAGCAGATCCAGGCATCCCGGACCGCCCCGGCGGACCCCGGCCCCCCGGTGACCCAGCCGGTGTTCGCCGCCGATCCCCTGAACCTGTTCGTCGTCGTCGAGCTGGGCGACCACCACGCCACCATCCTCGACGGCGACCGCCTGGAGCCCATCCACCGCTTCCAGACCCGCTTCGCCCTCCACGGCGGGCCCAAGTTCTCCCCCGACGGGCGCTTTGTCTACCTTGCCTCCCGGGACGGCTGGATCAGCAAGTTCGACCTCTGGGGGCTGCGGACGGTGGCCGAGGTCCGCGCCGGTATCAACACCCGCAACCTGGCCGTGTCCGCGGACGGGCGCTATGTCCTGGTCGCCAACACCCTGCCCCACAGCCTGGTGCTGCTCTCCGCCGCGGACCTGAACCCCATCAAGGTCATCCCGGTCCAGGACGACCAGGGTAAGGGGTCGCGGGTCACCGCCGTGTACGACGCCGCGCCGCGCCAGAGCTTCATCGCCGCCCTGAAGGACATCCAGGAGGTCTGGGAGATCCAGTACCGGGACAATCCCCTGCC
Organism: Lamprocystis purpurea; assembly: GCA_020718945.1. Lineage (GTDB taxonomy): Bacteria > Pseudomonadota > Gammaproteobacteria > Chromatiales > Chromatiaceae > DYRB01. The sequence goes on from DYRB01000353.1 coordinate 2,023, forward strand.
GGTCTACAACAGCACCCAGCACGACTTCTCCTTAGGCGAGGGCGCGGGCCCGGAGACTGGGCCCTTCCCGGTGCGGCGCATCCGCCTCAGCGACTACCTGGACGACTTCTCCTTCGACCCGACCTACACCCTGATCCTCGGTGCCTCCCGGGACGGGCGCCCGGGGCAGGTGGTCGATCTGGACGTCGGGCTCAAGGTCGCCGACCTGGACCTCGACGGCATGCCCCATCTGGCCTCGGGCATCGTCTGGGACTATGAGGGCCGCCCGGTCATGGCCACGCCGCACCTCAAGAAGGGCCAGGTCAGCGTCATCGACCTCAAGGACTACCACACCGTCAAACGCATCGAGACCCTGGGCCCCGGGTTCTTCATGCGCAGCCACGAGGCGAGCCCCTACGCCTGGGTGGATGCGTCCTTCAGCCCGAACAAGGACCAGGTCCAGGTCATCGACAAGGCGACCCTGGAGATAGCCCGGACGCTACGCCCCGCCCCGGGCAAGACCGCCGCCCATGTGGAGTTCGACCGCTACGGCAAGTACGCCCTGCTGTCCATCTCCGAGCCCGCACCGCACGGGGCCCTGGTGGTCTACGACGCCAAGACCCTGGAAGAGGTCAAGCGCCTGCCCATGAACAAGCCCTCGGGCAAATACAACGTCCACAACAAGATCACCCGTTCGACGGGAACCAGTCACTGATGCTGGGGGGATGTGTCTGCTCTGGTCCTGGCTGGGCGGCTGCGCCGGCATGGCGGCCCTGGTCTGGGTGAACGGGTGGCTGTTCACCGGGACCGACCTGACCATCGTGATCGGCTCCCTCGGCGGTCCTGGTGTTCGGCGCCGTGCGCAGCCCCCTGGCCCAGCCGCGCAATCTGATGGGAGGACATATCGTCTCGGCCCTCATCGGCATCACCGCCTGGAAGCTGTTTCCCCAGATCCCCTGGCTGGCCGAATCCCTGGCGGTCGGCACGGCCATCGCCGCCATGCACCTGACCCGCACCCTGCATCCACCCGGCGGTGCCACCGTCCTGATCGCGGTCATCGGCTCCGAGCGGATCCACGACCTGGGTTATCTCTATGTGTTGATCCCCGCCACATTGGGACCCCTGGTGCTGCTGTTGGTCGCCCTGGTGGTCAACAATATCCCGGACTCCCGCCGCTATCCGGAGATCTGGGGTTAACCCGGGCGTCGCCGCCCGCGGCGCGCGAGACTCGGGACCGCGCGCAGCTTGTCCAGCATGTGCAGCAGGGCCAGCCAGGGGTGACGCAGGGGCATGCGCGGTCCGGCGTAGCGCATCGCATCCCGCACCTGCTCCCGCATGGATTGGCTGTAGCAGTGGACCTCGCAGCGATTGCATACCGGCTTTGCCTCCTGGAACGGACAGGAGTCGAGCCGCCGGTGCGCATAGTCCTGCAGCCGTGCGCAGGTCGGGCAGAGTCCATCCCGACTTCCATGAAGGTCACGGCAGTAGATGCCTAGCATGGCGTCTAGGGTCCGCTTCTCCTGGCGTATGCGGGGGCCTGTGGGCGCCTTCGGTGCAGTCATGGTTGATCCATCCTCAAACAATGGGAATCAGCGGTACAGTGTACGGCAGGCCAGGGCGCGGTGTGCTCGACGCCGTCCGCGCCAGCAACTCCAAATTTGAGACCATCGTCAGGTGCCGAGGCCGGGAGCACCGTGGGAGCGCCGCCTCGGCCGCTGTTCCCGACGCGGCTCTACCTCCTCCATCCCTGGAGTCGTCGGCGCGACCGGGCGAAGCGCAGCGAGCCCGGGGACCACCACATTACAAGGTCGCGGCGAGGCGCCGCTCCCACGGGG
>DYRB01000354.1 GCA_020718945.1 Lamprocystis purpurea
TCATCCTCAACGTCAATGTCCCGGACCTGCCCCGGTCCGCCATCCGCGGCCTGATGGCGACCCGCCTCGGACATCGCCACAAGGCCGAGCCGGTGACCGCCGGGCTGGACCCGCGCGGGCGGACCATCTACTGGGTGGGGCCGGCGGGGCCGGAACAGGACGCAGGTCCGGGGACGGACTTCCATGCCATGCGCGAGGGTTTCGTGTCGGTTACGCCCTTGCAGGTGGACCTGACCCGGCATTCGGCCATCGCCGGGCTCGACCGGTGGCTGAGCGGATGCCGATGACCGCGGCCCTCTGCGAGGTCGGCATCGGCATGACCTCCCAGCGTACCCGGGAGCGTCTGGTGCAGCGCCTGGTGGAGGCGGGTATATCCCATTCCGGTGTCCTGGAGGCCATGCGCAGCCTGCCGCGGCACCTGTTCGTCGATGAGGCACTGGCCAGCCGGGCCTACGAGGATTCGTCCCTGCCCATAGGCCACGGCCAGACCATCTCCCAGCCCTACATAGTGGCGCGCATGACCGAGGCCCTGCTCGCTGGCGGGCCGCGGGATACGGTACTGGAGATAGGTACTGGTTCTGGCTTCCAGACCGCGGTGCTGGCCTCCCTGGTGCGCCGGGTCTACAGCGTGGAGCGGGTCGCCGACCTGTATGAGAAGGCCGAACGGCGCCTGCGCGGGCTCAAGCTGCGCAACGTGCGGCTGCGCCATGGGGACGGTCACCTGGGCTGGAGCGATTACGCGCCCTTCGACGGCATCCTGGTCACCGCCGCCCCGGAGGGGGTGCCCCGGGGGCTTGTGGCGCAACTGGCCCCCGGGGGCTGCATGGTGCTGCCGGTGGGGCGCAACGAACAGCAGGCCCTGGTGCGGGTGACCCGGACCGAGTCCGGATATGAGCATGAACTGATCGAGCCCGTGGTGTTCGTCCCTCTGCTGGGCGGGACTGCGTGATGCGGCCCGGCGGGGCCCGGCGGGGTGCTGCGCTACGCCGCAGGGTCGGGACTGGGCAGGTTCGCGCCTGGGTGCTGCTGGCCGTACTGATCTTGCTCTTAGGCGGCTGTGCCACCCAGGCCCCGGCGCCCGTAGTTGGCTGGGACGACAAGGGCCCGGTGCCGGAGGGCTACTACCGGGTCAAGTCCGGCGATACCCTGAGCGAGGTCGCCGTGCGGCTGAAGGTGGACACGGCGAAGCTGGCCCGTTGGAATGGGCTCAAGGCACCCTTCAAGATCGTCTCCGGGAAACTGCTTCGGGTGGTTCCCCCGGGCGCGGGCGGGGCGCCAGCCCAGGGCCAGGTGGCGGTGAGCTCTCCTGGTCCGGCCGGGGACAAGCCCGGGTCCGGTTCAGAGGCCCAGGCGGACCCCGCGGCCAAGCCGGAGCCGCGCGAGGTGCGGCCCGGGGCGAGCGCCGAGGCAGGGGGTCTGACCTGGCAATGGCCGCTCAAGGGCCCGGTGCGCCAGACCTTCGTGCGCGGTGACCGTACCCGCTCGGGTATTCGCATCGGCGGGCGATCCGGGGAGCAGGTGGTGGCCGCGGAGACCGGTTCGGTGGTCTACAGCGGCAGTGGTCTCAAAGGGTACGGGAACCTTATCATCGTGAAACATAGTAAGGACTACTTGAGTGCCTACGGCTATAACCGCAGGCTCCTCGTGCGCGAGGGGGATCAGGTCAAGCGCGGTCAGCCCGTAGCGGAGGTCGGGCAGGCGGCGGGGGGGGGCTGGCTGTTGCACTTTGAGATCCGCCGCAAAGGTACCGCCGTAGACCCCCTGGCCTATCTCCCGAGATCAAGGTGATCTGCCCCGCCGCGGAGGATGCAGTGCATGGTACCCACCAGTGACCCAGAGGTGCTTGACATAGGCGTGGAGATCGAGCCCGACCTGGACGCAGATCTTGGCTCCGAGATAGTGCCGGACCTGGCCGACGAACCGCTTGAGAGTTTGGACGAGGCCGACGACGGCGATATTGCCGCCGAAGTCGTCGGAGAGGACGCCGAACCCGCGGCGGTGGCCGACGACGAGGGTGCCGAGGTTGCGGAGACCGCCCGGTTTGCCGCCGGCGACGCCGACTTCGATGCCACGCGCCTCTACCTCAACGAAATCGGCGGCTCCAAGCTGCTGACCGCAGAGGAGGAGGTGCGCTTCGCACGCCTGGCCCAGAGCGGTGACAACGCCGCCCGCCAGCGCATGATCGTCAGCAACCTGCGCCTGGTGGTGAAGATCGCCCGCCGCTACCTCAATCGCGGGCTTCCGCTCCTGGATCTGATTGAGGAGGGCAACCTGGGGCTGATCCGGGCCGTGGAGAAGTTCGACCCGGAGCGCGGCTTCCGCTTCTCGACCTACGCCACCTGGTGGATCCGCCAGACCATCGAGCGGGCCATCATGAACCAGACCCGAACCGTCCGGTTGCCCATCCATGTGGTCAAGGAGATCAACATCTACCTCAAGGCGGCCCGCCACCTGGCCCAGCGTCTGGACCACGAGCCGACCTCCGAGGACGTGGCCCGGATGCTCGACAAGCCGATCTCCGAGGTCAAGCGCATGTTCGGGCTCAACGAGCGCATCGCCTCGGTGGACACGCCCTACAGCAAGGACGCCGACAAGCCCCTGGTGGACATGCTCCAGGACGACGCGGCCGACGACCCCACCGAGCGCATCCAGGACCACGACATCCAGCAGAACCTCGATGTCTGGCTACAGAAGCTCAACGACAAGCAGCGCGAGGTGGTCGAGCGACGGTTCGGCCTGCACGGCTATGAGCACTCGACCCTCGAGCGGGTCGCCCAGGAGCTTGGGGTCACCCGCGAGCGGGTCCGGCAGATCCAGATGGACGCCCTGCGCCGGCTGCGCGACATCCTCGAAAAGGACGGCTTCTCGGTCGACTCCTTCTTCAAGTGAGCGGTGCGCTCAGGCGTGCCGCTTCCAGATCCTCGCCGCCCACCCACCCCCTGGGCGGACCGCCTTGCAGCGTGCGAGCGCGGCTTGCGGTACTTGGCCCAGATCAATGAAAGCTGCGGCAAATCCCCGTCGGGCTGAGGTAACCCCAACGTCCATATTGACTTTTGGCCTTGAATCCAGTGTCATAGCCGACGCCGCGCTCAGGGAGAAGGGGGCGCGCTGTCTTGGGCCGGACCGCCCCCACACCCTTGTCTATTTCCCTAAATTCCTTCGGGGAGGAACTATGGAAGCGCCATTGGAACAGAGGTACAACTTCGCCGTTGTCCGCTGGTTCACCGTTGCGGCGGTCATCTACCTGGTGGTAGGTGCAACCGTCGGGGTCTATATCGCCTCTGAGCTGGCCTGGCCGGTTCTGAATTTCGATATACCCTATATCACGTTCGGGCGCCTCCGCCCGCTGCATACCAACGCCGTCATCTTTGCCTTCGGCGGCTGTGCCCTGATGGCCACTTCCTTCTACTCCGTGCAGCGCACCTGCGGTGTGCGGCTGTGGAGCGACAAGTTGGCGTGGTTTGTCTTCTTCGGCTGGAATCTGATCATCGTCGCGGCGGTCATTACCCTGCCCCTGGGGCTCACCGAGTCCAAGGAGTACGCCGAGCTGGAGTGGCCCATCGACATCGCCATTGCGGTGGTGTGGTTGAGCTATACGTTCAACTTCATCATGACCATCGCCAACCGCAAGACCTCGCACATCTATGTGTCGAACTGGTTCTTCCTCGGCATGATGATGATGATCACCTACCTGCATGTGGTCAACAGCCTGGCCATCCCGGTTGGCCTGTTCAAGTCCTATTCCCTGTTCTCCGGGGTGCAGGACGCCATGATTCAGTGGTGGTGGGGTCACAACGCGGTGGGCTTCTACCTGACCGCCGGCTTCCTCG
>DYRB01000355.1 GCA_020718945.1 Lamprocystis purpurea
TAGCCCTGCTGGATCAGGTAGGGCTCGATGACGTCCTCGATGGTCCCGCGCTCCTCGCCGATGGCCGCCGCCAGGCTCTCGACCCCAACCGGGCCGCCGTCGAACTTCTCGATCACCGCCGCCAGCAGGCGCCGGTCCATGTGGTCGAAGCCGAGTCCGTCCACTTTCAGCATCCCCAGGGCCTGATCGGCAACATCGACGGTGATGCGCCCGTCGGAGCGGACCTGGGCGAAGTCGCGCACCCGCCTCAGCAGCCGGTTGGCGATGCGCGGGGTACCGCGGGAGCGCCGGGCGATCTCCGCGGCGCCGGCGGGCTCGGTGGGGATGCCGAGAATGGCCGCGGAGCGCTCGCAGATGGTGGTCAGGTCCGCCGCACTGTAATACTCCAGCCGCTGGACTATGCCGAAGCGGTCGCGCAGCGGCGAGGTCAAAAGCCCGGCCCTGGTGGTGGCCCCGACCAGGGTGAAGGGGGGCAGATCGAGCTTGATGGAGCGTGCGGCCGGGCCGTCGCCGATCATGATGTCGAGTTGGTAGTCCTCCATGGCCGGGTAGAGGACCTCCTCGACCACCGGGCTCAGGCGGTGGATCTCGTCCACGAACAGGACATCCCCGGCCTCCAGGTTGGTCAGCAGGGCCGCCAGGTCCCCGGGCTTCTCGATCACCGGGCCCGAGGTCTGGCGCAGACTGACCCCCATCTCGTAGGCGACGATATGGGCCAAGGTGGTCTTGCCGAGCCCCGGCGGACCGAAGATCAGTACATGGTCCAGGGCCTCGCCGCGCTGCCGGGCGGCGCCGATGAAGATCTCCATCTGCTCGCGCACCGCCGGTTGACCCACATAGTCCGCCAGGCGCCGCGGGCGTATGGCTCGGTCCAGGGCGGTGTCGTCGGCCAGGGGCTCGGGGCTGATCAGGCGCTTGGAATCGTTCATGGGCGGCAATGGTGGGGCATTTGCCTCCCCGGCGGAAGGGGCCGCCCGGCACTCCGCATCCTGCCCGGGATGTCTTTGAAACGGGTGACCAGCGCCATACCTCAGCCGAACCCAACGCAGTCCTGGGAGCGGCGCCCTCGCCGCGACACAGGGGCCCCAGGGCTGGAAGACCTGCCCCGCGCCGGCACACAGCGCCTGTCTGGGAGTCTTCTCACCCGCTGAAACAAGGCCCATCGCGGCGAGGCGCCGCTCCCACGGGCACCGATCTGGCCCCCAAATTTGGAACTGCTGCCCACGGCCGGCTCAGCCTCGGCGCCAGGCACCTTGATGTATGCTTGAGCCCTCCCGCCAACCGCCGCCATCGCCGGTCCCCTGCCATGCGTCTCTATCTTCGCCACCCTACCGACGTGCCTATCTCATACCGCCTCAGCGATCTGGTCGCCGACCGCACCGATTACCTGCGCAACATCGGCCGCGGCGGGCTCTGCTTCAACTCCCGCCTGCCCATAGCCCCAGGGGCGGGGATTCACATCCAGATCCCCATCGCCGAGCCGGTGTTCGAGGCCGATGGGCTGGTGGTCTGGTGCCACGCCACCCACAGCCCCCCCGGGACCTACGAGGTGGGGGTCCGCTTCCAGGCCCTGGAGATGGACTACAGCGTCCGCATGGTCGAGCAGGTCTGCCAGATCGAGCACTACCGGCACCAGATCCTCCGCACCGAGGGGCGCGACCTGACCAGCGAACAGGCGGCGGTGGAGTGGATACAGAAGAACGCCGCCCGCTATCCCCGCTGACTTGGCCGGGCTGACTTGGCCGGGCTGGCCGGGCTGGCCGGGCTGGAGCGATCAGCGTGCAGAGAGCAATTCGGCCGCAAGTTTACGCAAATTAACGCAAATGGGTCAGTCAGTTAGGCAGCGTCCGCAGGTCACTCCCAGGGTGAACCGGAGACCGAGACGAATGCCTTGTTCATTTGCGTCTATTTGCGTTCATTTGCGGCTTAACCGCTCTTCTCAGGATCAGGGCCCGCTCACCGAGCGCAGGGCGCCGCGAATGATCTCCTCGGCGGTCTTGGCCCCGTCGTCCGCTGCCCTGGCCATGCGTTGGGCGTCGAGCGGCTTGTAGCCCAGGGCGACCAGGGCGCTGATCGCGTCCTTCAGGGCGGCATCCGCCAGGTCACCGGGCTGCGCCGGACCGGCCTTGGGCCCCAGACCCGCAGCCCCCGCCAGGGTCACGCCGAGCCCTTCCACGCGGTCGCGCATCTCAACGATGAGCCGCTGGGCGGTCTTGCGGCCTATCCCCGGGACCCGGATCAGGGCGTCCTCGTCCCCCGCCTCGATGCACTGGGCAAAGCGCTGGGCCTCCATGCCCGAGAGGATGGCCAGGGCCATGCGCGGCCCCACCCCGGTGACTTTGAGCAGGCTGCGGAACAGGCCGCGCTCCTGTTCCCGGGAGAAGCCGTAGAGGACTTGGGCGTCCTCCCGCACCGCCAGATGGGTGAACAGGGTGACCGTCGCCCCCACCGCCGGCAGATCATAGAAGGTGGACATGGGGGCATCCAGCTCGTAGCCCACCCCGCCCACATCCAGCATGAGCTGGGGCGGGCGCTTGTAGACCAGTTCCCCGCGCAATCGTCCGATCATGCCCCGATCCTCATGCGTTGGGCCGCCAGTCGCGCCAGGAGGCGGAGGCCCGCTTGCGCGCCGGCAGCCCCAGGGAATGGGCGTGGCACAGGGCCAGGGCCAGGGCGTCGGCCTCGTCCTCCGCGGGGACGGCGTCCAGGGCGAGCAGGATGCGGACCATGTGCTGGACCTGGGACTTCTCCGCCGCCCCGGTCCCCACCACCGCCTGCTTCACCGACTTGGGGCTGTACTCGTGGACCTCCACCCCGCCCTGGAGGGCGGCGCAGATGATGGCCCCGCGGGCCTGACCCAGTTTGAGGGCAGCGACCGGGTCGCGGGCGAAGATGAGCTGTTCCACGGCCATCTCCTGGGGGGCGAAGTCCCGCACCAGCACCGCGACCTGCTCGAAAATCAGCCCCAGGCGCCCGGGCCAGGGGGCCTGGGCGACCCGGATACAGCCGCTGGCCACCCGGGTGCTGCGGGTCCCGTCGCTGTCGATGAGGGCATAGCCGCTGGTGCGCGATCCGGGGTCTATGCCGAGGATGCGCCGCACCGGGCGGGCCTGGGGCAGTACCCGCAAGGCCGGCCTGGGCTGGGTGTCCATCGGCGGTGCCTGCCGGGGGCTAGGCCCCCAGGGCCTCGAGGATGTCGTCGGCGATCTCGGCGTTGGTGTAGACGTTCTGGACATCGTCCAGGTCCTCCAGCACCTCGATCATCTTGAGCAGACGCTCGGCGGTGTCCTGGTCCGGGGAGCTGGAGGTGGTGGCGTTGAAGGTGACCTCGGCGGTGTCCGTGGTCAGGCCCCGGGCGGCCAGGGCGGCCCGCACGGTCTCGAAGTCGTCCGCCCCGGTGATCACGTCCATGGAGCCGTCGTCGTTGGTCACCACGTCCTCGGCCCCGGCGTCCAGGGCCGCCTCGACCACCGCGTCCTCGTCCACCCCGGACTCGAAGCTGAGGACCCCCTGCTTGACGAACAGGTAGGCCACGGACCCGTCGGTGCCCAGGTTGCCGCCGTGCTTGCTGAAGGCGTGGCGGACCTCGGCGGCGGTGCGGTTGCGGTTATCGGTCATGCAATCGACCATGACCGCGGTGCCGCCCGGGCCATAGCCCTCGTAGCGGATCTCCTCGTAGTTCTCACCGTCCATGCCGCCGGCGGCGCGTTTGATGGCCCGGTCTATGGTGTCCTTGGGCATGTTGGCCCCGAACGCCTTGTCCATGGCCAGGCGCAGGCGCGGGTTGGTGCCCGGATCGCCGCCACCCT
>DYRB01000012.1:0-1938 GCA_020718945.1 Lamprocystis purpurea
GCAAGGACACCACCGTGGTCCTGCATCCGCTCACCGACGACCGCCGCATCCTGCCCCTCGAACGGACGGGCGAGACCCTCTCGGCCCCGCCCGGGTTCATGCTGGTGGTCTCCTACAACCCGGGCTACCAGAACCTGCTCAAGGGCATGAAGCCGAGCACCCGGCAACGCTTCGTGGCCCTGACCCTGGGCTTCCCGGCCCCGGAGCTGGAGATCGAGGTCCTCATCGGCGAGACCGGAATCGAGCCGGCCCGGGCCGCCCGCCTGGTGCGCCTGGCCGGGGCCCTGCGGGCGCTCAAGGACCACGACCTGGAGGAAGGGGCCTCCACCCGGCTGCTGGTCTATGCGGCCACGCTGATGCGCAGCGGCATGGCCGAGGCCGATGCCTGCCGGTCGGCCCTGGTGGAGCCCCTAACCGACGACCCCCAGACCATCGCCGCCCTGACCGAGGTCATAGATGCCACCCTCGGCTAGAACCGATGAGACCGAGCCGCAGGTCCAGGGTCTGGGCCTGGCGGTGGCCGCCGAGTCCCTGTACCTGGCCAACCTGCTGCTCCTGCCGGGGATTGCCTTCCTGGCCCTGGCCTGGCTGCACATCAAGGCCGCTCCGGACACCCCAAGGCTGGCCACCGCCCATCTGGCCCAGACCTTCAGCGCGAGCCTCTGGGCCGGCGGCCTGCTGGTGGCGGTCAATGGGCTGATCCTGCTGCTGGGGGGCTACCAGGGGGCCCACACCTGGGTACTGGTGATCCTCTATTTCACCGTCTGCCACTCGACCCTGGTCCTGCTCGGCGTGGTCGGGCTGGCCAAGGCCATGGCCGGGCAGTGCTGGCGCTACCCCCTGGTGGGCCGGCCCCTGCCCGCCGACTGCCCAGAGGCGGTTGATGCCTAGGACCGGCCTCCAGCGCACCCGGGCCTGGACCCAGATCGGCTTCTTCAGCCTGTTCCTGCTGGCCCCGCCCCTGGACATCCTGCGCCTGGACCTGACCCAGGGCCACGCCATATTCCTCGGCCAGGCCTGGACCCTGGGACTGGAGGACTTCCTGGCCGGGCGCAGCGGTATAGGCGACGCGGCGCTCAACTTGGTGTTGCGCGGCTTCCTGCCCATCCTAGGCGGGGCGGCCCTGTTCATCTGGGTCGCCTGGCGCTTCGGGCGGCTCTACTGCGGTTGGCTCTGTCCGCACTTCTCGGTGGTGGAGTTGATCAACGGCCTGATGTGGCGCGCCTGCGGGCGGCCGAGCCTGTGGGAGCGACCCGTGGGAGCGGCGCCCTCGCCGCGACCCGAGCGAGACATCAAACTTGCTGTCCGTCGCTACGACAGCGCCTCCCCTGCCCCTGGACCGGCGCCCTGGAAGACGCCGCGTCGCGCCGAGGGCGGCGCTCCCACGCCCGCCCCCACGCCCGCCCCCACGTCCACGCTGGTCCAGCCCTGGTACTGGCTCCCGACCCTGCTGGCCGTAGCCGGCTTCGCCTTCCTCTGGGCGGTTGCCTTCCTGACCTACCTGTTGCCCCCCTTCGAGGTCTATGGAAACCTGCTGCACGGCACCCTGACCCGCAATCAAACCATCTTCCTGACTGCCGCGACCCTGGCCCTTTCGGTGGAGTTCCTGCTCGCCCGCCACTTCTTCTGCCGCTATGCCTGCGCCGTGGGGCTGTTCCAGAGCCTTGCCTGGATGGCGAATGATCGGGCCATGGTGGTGGGCTTCGACACCCGCAGGGCTGGCGCCTGCGTCACCTGCCCGAGCCTGTGCGACCAGTCCTGCCCCATGCGCCTCAAGCCGCGCACCCTCAAGCGCAAAATGTTCACCTGCACCGAGTGCGGGGAGTGCATCGCCGCCTGCACCCAGGTCCAGGGTGGCGACCCGAAGCTCAGCCTGCTGCGCTGGGTGGATGGCGATGCGGCCCTGCCGGTGGTCACCGGGCGGCCGGCACCGATACC
>DYRB01000012.1:2038-16676 GCA_020718945.1 Lamprocystis purpurea
CCGGCACCGATACCAGATCCGATAGCGGCACCGACGCCGGGAAGGCCCGAGTCGCCGCCCGCTGCGGCCCGGCACCTGGGGGTCTGAGGCCGTGGAAGAGCAGTTTGGCGCCCTCTGGCACCGGGTCATCACCCGCCTGGCGGAGCGGGTCGAGGGCCACCGCCATCCCCAGGCCGCGGTCCACCTCAAGGACCTGGCCCCGACCCTGGGTATCCTGTTCCGCGCCCTGGGGGGTGACGGCGGGCTCCAGGTCGAGACCGCGGACGGCTGTGCCCATGGGGCGCGTCGCGGCTTTCTGCAATGGCTGGCGGGGACCGGCGACAAGGCCGACCTGGCCTGGCGGGACGACCGCTCGCTCCGACTGCCCGAGACCATCGACTGCTTCCCGGAGCCCGGGCTCAACCGCGACCTGTACCTCTGGCTGACGGCCCTGGCCGTCGCCCAGCCGGGCCGGCCGCAGGGCGACCCAGCCAACCCGCTCCAGACCTGGTTTCTGGCCAACCAGTGGCTCACCCGGCAGGCCCTGGCCGAATTCCCAGGGCTTAAACCCCGCTATGCCCGCCTGGTGGCCGCCCACCTGGCCCAGCGCCCGGACCCGGGGCGCCTGCCCGCGGCGGAGGCGACCCGGGAGCGGCTGGTGCGGGCGGCCCTGTCCGACCCCGGCAGCGTCACCGCCCTGCCCCAGGCCAAGCGCCCGCCCCACCCGGTGCCCCTGTGGCTGCACCCCAGCCCGGACCTGCCCGGGGCCGGCGCTACCCCCACGCCGGGCGAGGAGCAACAGGTGTCCCGGGACGACCGGGTAGAGGACCTGGGCGAGCGCCGCCGTCGCCGCGCCGAACGGGTGACAATGCCGGAGAAGGAGGCCGGCCTGGTGACCATCCGCATGGAGAACATCCTGACCTGGGGCGAGCACGTCCAGGTGGACCGGGGTACCGACGAGGAGGAGGACCTCAATCGGGCCAAGGCCGCCGCCTCGGACATGGACCGCATCAGCGTGGCCCGGGACCGCCGCGCCTCCGGGGCCCGGCTGCGCTTCGACCTGGACCTGCCGGCGGAGTCCGAGGACGACCTGATCCTGGCCGACGGCATCCTGCTCCCGGAGTGGGACTGGCGGCGCCAACGCCTGGAGCCGGACCGCTGCCGCATCGTCTCCCTGATCGCCCAGGACGCACCTCCCTGCCCCCTGCCCGATCACCTGGCGCGCACCGCCCGACGCCTGCGCGGCCAGTTCCAGGCCCTGGCCCCGGCGCGCACCTGGCACCGCGGTCAGGCCGACGGCCAGGAACTGGACTTGGACGCCTGGTTGCGCCTGGCCGCCGACCGGGCCGCCGGGGTCGGTGCCCACGGGGACGGCCTCTACCGCGACCTGCGCGCCGGGGCCCGGGACTTGGCCTGCCTGCTGTTGGCGGACCTATCCCTGTCCACCGACGCCTATGTGGATGATCGCGCCCGGGTCATAGACGTGATCCGCGACAGCCTGTTTCTGTTCGCCGAGGCCCTGACCGCCACCGGGGACCGCTTCGGGGTATTCGGCTTTTCCTCGCGGCGTCGCGACCCGGTGCGGGTGCACACCCTCAAGGCCTTCGACGAGCCCTATGGCCCCGCCGTGCGCGGGCGCATCAATGCCATCAAGCCCGGCTACTACACCCGCATGGGGGCCGGCATCCGCCACGCCGCCAACCTGCTCGCGGCCCAGCCCGCCGGGAGACGCCTGTTGCTGTTGGTGTCCGACGGCAAGCCCAACGACCTGGACCGTTACGAGGGCCGCTTCGGCATCGAAGACACCCGCCAGGCCATAGCCGCCGCCCGCCGCCAGGGCCTGACCCCCTTCTGCGTCACCATCGACGAACGCGGCAACGACTACCTGCCCCACCTCTTCGGGGCCGGCGGCTATGTGGTCATCCGCCGCCCGGCCGAGCTGCCGGCCCAGTTGCCGCTGCTCTATGCCCGGCTGACCGCCTGAGTTGTCGGCCGCGGGGAACGCGTTGAACCTGGAAAGAGCGATTCGTCCGCAAATGAACGCAAATAAACGCAAATAAAGAATGACTTACCGTTCGCACCCAGATCACCTTCCGGGTGCCGAGAAGGTCTCAGGGAACCCATTGAATCATTTGCGTTAATTTGCGTTTATTTGCGGACAACTGCTTCTTCTAGCCCGCCTCAGCGGGCGCTGATGGTCTCGAAGCGGAAGGGGGCTACCAGTATCCCGGCGTAGGTGTGGAGCATGACCTTGGCCTCCCACTCCATGCGGTTGCGCACGCACACAGGGAGCATGCCCTGGCCCTCGTAGCGACCGGCCTGGGTCTCCGTCAGCGGCAGCCGGTTATAGCCCATGTTCATATCTGTCCCGGCGAAGTCCACCTCCACCGAGCGTACCTCGATACCCTTGACCTCCACGCCGATGCGCAGGGGCGCCACCGGGGGCAGGGTGCGCGGCTCCAGGCCGAAGCGGACCTCGGCCCCGTCCGGGAAGCGGGCGGTGCAGGGCCCGGCGTTCAGGTTGCAGGTCGGGTCCAGGGGGGCCGAGGCCAGCACCTCCGGGTACAGCAGGGGCCAGGTCTTGTAGAAGGCCGCGGCGGTGAGGGCGGCGAAGAGCAGGCCGAGGGTCACCCAGAGGGCGACGGTGGCACGGTCGGGCCGGGCGGGCGGGGAGGCGTCGGTCATGGGCTCGGCATCCTGACAGGGGTCAGCCTGAAACGGTAAAGTCCGCCGCGAATGAACGCAAACGACGCAAATGGCCGCGCAGCTCAGGTGCCCGCCTCGCGTCACCCGCAGGGTGGGCCGGTGGCCAATCCCATGCCCCTGTCCATTTGCGTCCATTTGCGTTCATTTGCGGCTGAATTGCTCTTCCCGGGCTCAGGGCAAATCGCTGCGCCGGAACAGCATATAGCCGCCCAGGGCGCTCAGGGTCCCGACCACCATCGGATAGATCAGGGCATAGGCCATGTAGCCGCGCTCGCCGAAGGTATCCAGGATCACATAGGCCGAGGGGCCGAGCATGACCAGTTGCTGGTCGAGCAGCATCATGGCCCCGGTGCGGAAGACCTGGAGGGGGTTGGCCAGGGCCAGGGCCACCGCCGTCTCCGGGGGGAGCTGGTTGCGGATCATGACCCCGAGCAGGATCAGGTCCAGAAACAGCAGCAGGGTCAGCCAGAGCACGAAGGCCGAGGCCTGGGCCACGTCTGCCGAGCGGGTCAGCGTTGACAGCAGCATGCCTAGGCCCAAGAAGCACCAGGCGAGCGCCATGAGCAGCCCGGTGTAATAGGTGAACAGCGCCCAGGGGACATCCACACCGCGGAACAGGCCCCACAGCACGGCCCCCAGCATGGCCAGAAAGACCGGCAGAAAGACCACCAGGAAGCGCCCGGCGAGCTTGCCCCAATACCAGGCCCCCAGCCCGATGGGCAGGGACAGCAGGTATTCATAGACCCCCGCCTCCCGGTCCCCGGCCACGGAGCGGACGGTGGTCACCAGGACGAACACCGGCAGTATGGCCATGGCGAGCTGGATGTAGGTGACCATGAGCCGGGACAGCCCGGTGAAGCCCATGATGCGCGACTCGGTCAACCCGAAGGCAAACAGCAGGGCCACCAGGCCGCCGAAGATCAGCGTGTAGGCGAAGAACCACTTGGCCCGGAGCGATTCCAGGACATCGGTGTGGGCGGTCAGCCAGAGGTGGCGCACGGGATGGCTCCGGGGCTACTGCTGGATGGAGTCGAGGTAGACACCGATCTCGCGCACGGTGCGGACCTCCAGATGGTCGCTGAACACCGGCATCTTGTGGCCTTCGGCGGCGACCTGGTGGCCCCCGTCCACGGCGGTGAGGACCCGCTCGGCCACGCTGGCGCCGCCGAGGCGACGCAGGACCGTCAGGTTGCTCGGGGTGACCTTGAGCAGGCGCACCAGGGGCCCCTGGCCGTCCCCATTCACGCCATGGCAGTTGGCGCAGAAGAGCAGATAGTGGGCCTGGCCGCGCTCCAGGGTGGCCTGGTCCGCCCCCGGGGCGGCGCCCGAGGGCCTGCTGACGGTGAGGATGGCCGCAACCGCCAGGCTGGCGGCGACTAGGGTGGTCTTGTAGATCATGCTGTTACCTCAGTTATGGTAGCCAGGCTGGGCGTCGGTCCGCACAGCGGACCCTACGGACGGCTATGCGGTGGGGGACCCGTGGGAGCGGCGCCCCGCCGCGACAGGGCGTCTTCCAGAAAGACCCCTGGAAGACGCTGCGTCGGGCCGAGGGCGGCCCTCCCACACGCCCTGGGTCTGCCTCTTGCCCTTCACGCTCAGCGCACCGGCGGGCTGGCATCCAGATGCCCGCCATGCACGTTGAACTTCCTTTCCACCTCGAAGATATGCGCCTTGGCCTCGGCGAAGCCCAGGGCGCCCGGGGCATCTTCGGGCTGGGCCCCCAGGCCGTACTCCATGGGCGTTACCTGGCCGTCCAGGTAGCGGGCCTTGCGGGCGTCGATCCAGACCCCGGTGCGCCAGTCGGTCACCCAGATCTCAGTCTTGGGGTCATCGCGAAACGGCTTGTCCTCCAGCCAGATCAGGGCGCAACCCAGGTCGTCGAAGAACAGCACCCGGGAGCGACCCTCGGCCTGGGGGAACCGCACCTGGGCCGAGTGCTTGCGGTCGGACAGGACCATGCGGCAACGCTCGCAGGTGAAGCGGTCCCACTTCACGTCCAAGGGGCCGCTGCCCGGGTCCCCGGAGCAGGCGGCCAGGGTCAGCAGCAGGACCCCAGCCCCTAGGTACCACCAGCGGGTGAGGTCAGGCATGGGCCGACTCACGCGGCGGGGGCGCGGCCTGGGCCTCGTCCATGTGGATCTGGGCGAGCAAGGCGGCGTAACGGGACAGGACGCCGAGGAAGCGCAGCCGGTCCGGACCGGCGACGGTCCCGGTCCAGGTCAGGCCAGTGGCGTCGCCCCTGAAGCCCCAGTCGGCGATGGCCCGGGCGAAGGCATCGTCGGCCCGGAGCAGGCCCACCGAGCAACTCAGGCGGCTGGCCAGGTCCACCAGGTCGGCGACCCGGTCGTCCAGGACCACCCGCCCCTGGTCCAGTTCTATGACCCGGTTGACCAGGGCCGCGACCTCGTCCAAGCGGTGGCTGGAGATGAGCATGGCCGCCCTGTCCTGCTTTTCCGCCAGGAGCTTGAAGAAGATGTGCCGGGCCTCCGGGTCCAGGTTGGCGGCGGGCTCGTCCAGGATCAGCAGGTCGGTGTCGCGACCCAGGGCTATGGCGATCAGGAGCTTCTGCTTCTGGCCCCCGGAGAGCTTGACGAAGGGGTGGCGGCGGAAGCGCCCGGCGTCCAGACCCAGGCGTCCGGCCACGTCCACCATGCGCTGGGGGTCGGCGTCGCAGACCCCGGCGGCGAAGCGCAGCAGTTGCCCCACGGGCATCTTGAGCGGCGGGGGCAACTGGGGGACGAAGCCCACCCGGGCCAGGACCTCCGTGCGCTGGGCGCGGGGGTCCAGGCCGTCGATGGCGATGCGCCCTTCGCAGCGGTATTCGCCCAGCAGGCAGCGGATCAGGGTGGTCTTGCCCGCCCCGTTGGAGCCCACCAGGGCGACGCGGTGGCCGCTGTCTATGTCCAGGTCCAGGGCCTTGAGGACCTCGACCCGGCCGAAGCGCTTGGTGACTTGTTCAAAGCGAATCATTACAGCACCCGCTCCAGTCCCTTCACCTTGTAGTTCAAGGAACCGGTCGGACAGACGTCCACGCACAGGCCGCAGCGGGTACAGTCGGCGCCAATGTCGGTATCCAGGGCCTTGGCCCGCCCGCGGATGGTGACGTCCAGTACATGGGGGACCAGGCAGACGTTGCGACAATCACCTTCGTGATGACAGGCGTTGATGTTGTATTGGACCCGCACCGGCGGCGAGAGGCTGCCGACCAGGCCATAGGTCAGGCCAATGGGGCACACGTAGCGGCACCAGGCCCGGCGCGAGACGAAGACCTCGAACAGCAGTAGGGCCGCCACCCACAGCAAGGCCAGACCGGGGCCGTAGATCAGGGCGCGGCTGAGGATGCCGGTGGGCGAGATGGTCTCGAACAGGGTGTAGCCCGTGGCCGCGGTCAGCACCACGAATACCAGGTAGAACACGCTGCGCCCGCCGCGGTGGAAGGTGCGGTTTTTGACCAGTTTCCGCTTTACCAGCCACAGGTGGAGGTACTCCGCCCACTCCGCCACCAAGTGATAGGGGCAGACCCAGGAGCAGAAGGTGCGCCCACCCAACAGCCACCAGAACAGGGCTACGGTAACAGTACCGATCAGTAGATTGAGCACCACATGCTTATAGGCCAGCATCACCTGTAGGGCCGAGTTGACGTCGGCCATGTGGAAGCCGACGAAGCGCGAGGCGGTGAGGGCGCCCTCCACCAGTTGCACGTCGAACCAGTAGGAGGCCACGAACAACAGGTTGACCAGGATCAGGGTCGCCCACCGCCGCCGCTGCCACTTGTTACAGCAGGTCTTGCGGTGCTCGTGGCGCACGCTCATCAACATGGCCTTGGTCAGGCGCTCCTTGCGCTTGTTCGCATAGACCACCCTGACCTCGGGAAATACCTCGTCCCGGTCGGGCTTGGGGGGCGCGAAACCCAGTATTTGGCGCAGGGAATCGACGACGTAGCTCATGCCAAATCCTCCGCCATTCGGTCGATGTCGATGATGATGGCGGTGGGCTCCACCGGGCAGATCATCTCGCAGACCCCGCAGCCCACGCAGCCGTCCTTGACCACCGGCATCATCCCCACCCCGCCGCCGGGCTTGGGTTCCAGGGCGATGGCGTGGCGCGGCGGGCACTCGTTGCCGATCTTCTCGGCCACGCGGGCGACCTGCCCAGGCTCCGGGGGCTTCTCAGCGGCGCACTCAATGATGCGGATCTCGATGGGGCACTGGCGGACGCACAGGTCGCACAGGTCCAGGTCGTAGGGGTGGTCCGCCACCGGTACCGGGGTCCAGCGGTCCACCTCGGCGTAGCGCAAGGTGCCGCGGAACTCAGGTCCCCGGGCCAGGCCCTTGAACCCCTTGCCCTGCATGGCCAGGCAGGCATCCGGACGGACGAGCCGGGCATAACCCATGCGCGTATCCGCGGGGAAGTCGAGGTGATGGGTCAGGGCCCCGGTGGGGCAGGCCAGCACGCACTGGAGCCCGTCGCAGGAAAAGTCGCAGGCCTGGGCCCGGGCCTCGATGTAGGGGACGCCTATGCCGACGCCGTCCGTGAGGTCCGCCAGTTTAATGGCCTCCACCGGGCAGACCTGCACGCACTGGCCGCACTTGATGCAGGCGGCCAGGAATTGCTGCTCGTCGAGCAGGTCCTTGATGGCCCCAGGTGGTCGCAGGCGGGCATTGGCAGCGCCGATCAGGGGCAGCAGGCCGGCCAGGGAGACACCGACCACGCCGACCCCGAGCCCCAGGGTTCGCAGAAACTCCCGGCGGTTCTGGTCGCGGCGGACCTTGCTGAGGGGGGCCTTGGTCTTCTTGCTTGTCTCTCGTTCGCTCATGACAGTCTGACCTTCGGCCGGGCGCCGGTCCGCACAGCGGACCCTACCGGGCCTCGTATTTGTGTAGGGTCCGCTGTGCGGACCGAGCCGCACCGCGGATCGGGCGGCTAATTCCGCTCCAGGGCACCGCGCAGGGCGCCGAGGGCGTCGAAGCCCCCGGAATCCTGGGCCGGGGCGGTGCTTGCCTCGTCCGCCTCGTTGGCCTCCTCGTCATCGTCGTCGCCACCGGCCAGGACGGCCCTGGGGTCGGCGATGGCCAACTTGACCTCGCTGCCCCACAGGGGGCGCTCGTCCTTGACCATCAGGTCCGGTGCGGAAAAAGGGGCCAGACGCTCCAGGAAGTCGAGCACTTCGAGCACCGGCGAGCCCTTGAAGAACTGGGCCGGGGGCACGTCCATCCAGATCCGGTCGGCGTAGTCATAGAGGCTGTAGTGGGTGTCGCCGACGCCGTCGTTGTTGCGGTCGAAGCCCTCGTAGTCGTCCCAATAGTTGCCTTCCCAGTGGTTGCGGCTGGCGGTCTTGCCGCCCTCCACCACCACCTGGGTGATGTTTCCCTGGAATTTGTTGCCGATGAAGGCGTTGCCCTGCCAATCGTTGAGGAAGCGCACCGCCACTCCGTTGTAGGCTACCAGGTTGTCGCGGATGCGATTGGTGGTCCCCGGCTGGTAGGGGGACACGTCCAGATAGAGCCCAATGGCGCAATAGAGGACCCGGTTGTTCTCGATAGTGACGTCGGAGGTCTCCTTGAAGCCGATACCGACCCCGGTCACCCCGGCGGCGTGGGCGATCAGGTTGTTGCGCACTATCACCCCGTCGCTGTACATGAGGAATATCCCCACCGTATTGCCCTCGTAGTGGTTGTCCTCCACGCGATTGGTCTGGGAATACATGAAATGCAGGGAATAGCGCCCGCCGCGGGCGTCGTTGCGGGCTATGAGGTTGTCCCGGGAATACCAGATCACCGTATCGCGGGAGTCACGCACGATATTGTCGGTGACCTTGTTGCGGAAGCTGTACCAGAGCCGGATGGCGTCGCCTCGGATACCCAGGTCCACGGGCTTGGAAGAGATACGGTTGCGCCGGACTATGTTGTCCTCGGACTGTTGCAGGTCGATGCCGAACAGGCAGTCGTCGATTTGGTTGTCCTTGATGACGTTGAAGTTGCCGCGCACCTGGACCCCAGAGTCGATATCGTTGTGGGAGCTACCGGAGTTGGTGATGCGCAGACCCTTGAGGGTGGCGCCGTCGGTGTCCAGGAGCACCACGGTCCCCTTGCCGCCACCATCGATGGTGACTTTGCCGCCACCATCGATGGTCAGGGGCTTGTCCAAAACCACTGGGCCGGCGTAGGTCCCGGGCTCAAGGGTCAGGACAGCCCCGGCCTCGGCCGCGTCCACCAGGGCCTGAAGGGGCGGAAAGCCCTCGGCCAGGGAGGGCCCGGCAAGGCCGAGGCCGAATGCGGCGAGGACAATTCCTGCCGCAACTGTGGGCCATCGAGTTTTCACGGCGATTGGCGTCCTGGCTCAGCGCGCCGTGGGCGCGGCGCCCTCGCCGCGACGGGGCGTCTTCCAGAGCGACAGCGACTGTGCCAAACGGGCACAGTATGCGGGGGCGGCGCACGACTTCGCGTGTTGTCGCCCCCTGCGTCGCGGCGAGGGCGCCGCTCCCACGGGCGGCATCGGATGCGGCTGAGGTATGGCGCTAATCACCGTGTTCATTTGCGTCTATTTGCGCTCATTTGCGGCCTGACCTTCTTTCCTGCGCAACAGCGCTGCCAGTGCCAACAGTACGCTCATGGCCAGCATCAGTCCAAAGCCGATGGCCGGGTAGGAGTGGGTGGCGAATTGGGCCACTTTGCCCTGACCGAAGACCGTGGGCATGAAGGGCTTGACGGTGAAGGCGCCCATGTCATTCAGGGTATGCCCATACCACCAGAGCCAGGCGGAGTAATCGATGAGGAAGAACACCGGCAGGGCTATGGGCACCAATACCAGGAGCCAGTAGAGCAGGCCAGCGCTCTTGCGCGCGCCCCACAGCAACAGGCCCATGGCCCCAAGCAGTAACCAGAAGATCCCCTGGGCGGCACCGCTCATGGTCTGTGCCATGGGAACGATCTCCGCCGGGTTGTTGAAGTAGCGCCCCAGGCTCTTCTCGTAGTGCCAGCCCAGGAGCTGGCTGCCGCTGCCGGTCCAGGGCTCGCTGGCAGCCCGGCGCTCCGAGTCCTTTTCGAAAGTGGTCTTGAGGTTATCCAGGTAAAGCTGCTTGTCGGCATGCGCGCCCGGGCCCTTGCCAGCCCCGGCGGCAGCCGACTGGGCGTCGGGCATGGACTTTGCGAGTTCCGCCTTGAGCCGGGCGATCAGGGCCTGACCAGGGCTCACCTCCTTGGCCTCCGCCTCACCGGCGGACTGGTCCATGGAGGTGACCATGGCCTCCAGGTACCCGGCATTCTGGTACTTGAGCCCGCCGGCCCCGTAGAAATACAGGTACATCCAGCCGCCGAGGGCGATGAAGCCGACGGCCATGACCCCCAGGCGGAGCTTGGGGTCTTTGATCGCGAAGCCTACCAGCATCACACCGAGCATGGTAATCAGGAAGGGGGAAAAGGCACGCTCGATCACCCCACCAGCGGCAATGGGGTACATGCCGACATAGTGGTTGATGGTGTCCATTTCATGGACGCAGTCCAGGGCCTCCGTCTCGCTGATCTCGGCCTTCTCCACCTTCTGGCAGCCGTTAAAGACCCCGTTCATGTGGAAGTGAATACGCACCCCATCCGGGAAGGCCTCCGGCGGGTAGTTCGGCGCCGTCAGCGATACCCACCACACGGGGAGAAAATAGATAGCGACCAGGAGGGCGAGGGCCCCCGCGACCAGGACATAGACCAGGGGATTGGCCTTGCTGGGAGTAACTGCGTTCATAGCGGGCCTGCGAACAACTGGGGAGGGGCCTTGGGCCCCGG
This sequence comes from Lamprocystis purpurea, assembly GCA_020718945.1. Taxonomy (GTDB): domain Bacteria; phylum Pseudomonadota; class Gammaproteobacteria; order Chromatiales; family Chromatiaceae; genus DYRB01. Next base: position 12,499 of record DYRB01000012.1, read on the forward strand.
GGTGGGCCGTGCGTCGGTCAATGACAGTTTTTAGTTTTGAGTTGTTAGTTTTCAGATCCGAGTCGACCGAGAACAAGAAACCAACAACTAAAAACTAAAAACTCAAAACTGATCGGTGCCCGACCACGGGCAAGCGTCAGCGAGCCCGTGGTCGGGTGCCGATCAGTTGAAGTCCGGGTTCTTCCAGTCCGCCGACGGGGCCATCTTGTCCGCCGGGGGCTTGATACGCGAGGCATGGTCACACACGGCCAGCAGTTGCTGCTCGGTGAACTCATGGACCTGCTTGACCATGTCCGGATTGGCGTTCTTGCGCTTGTTCGCCTTGATCTCGCGGAACTGGCGCAGTATGTACTCGTAGTGCTGCCCCTGGAGCTTGGGGTAGAACTTCTCCGCATCGCCCTGGCCCTGGTCGCCGTGGCAACGCACGCAGTTGTCGGCGTAGAGCTGCTTACCCAGTTCCAGATCCGTGCCTGGGCCCACGCCGTTGTCCGGGCTCATGGGTAGGCTTGCCAAATAGGCGACCACGTCCGCCAATGCCTGGGCGCCACCAATGGAGGCCGGCAGGGCGAAGGGGTACATGGTGGGGTTGTCGCGGTTCAGGGAACGGATGTCGGCGAGCTGCTTGACGATGACGGTCCCGTGCTGCCCGGCCAACTGGGGGAAGGTCCCGTCCTTGCTGCCCCAGCCCTCCGGCAGGTGGCAGGCGGCGCAGACCTCATAGACATCGCGCCCGTTCACCGGGTCGCCCTTGAGGTGCAGGGCCTCGTCCTTCTCCCCGCCGGCCTCGTTCCAGGCCGGGGAGGCACCGACCTGGCCCAGAGCCAGGGTGAGGCCGGCCGTGATCGCCAGTACCTTGAATAGGGGTTGCTTGAACATCTTGAATCTCTCCAGCCGGTTGTGGCGGCCTCGTCCGGGCGTCTGCCCGGGTCGGGGTCAGGGAATCTAGGCTTGGGGCCGCGGCCCCGCCATGTCCTGTCCATTTTCGGGACACCTGCCCCGGGCATCCTTGACAGGGGTCAAACCGAGCCCCAAGCCCAACCCGGCGGCTTTCCTGGTTATTGCAGGGTGGCGAGCCAATTGGCGATGGTGCGCATCTCCTCCTCGGAGACCAGGTGCATGATCCCCTTCATGGCGGCGGTCTGGCCGTTGTTGCGCGCCCCGCTGGCGATGTCCTTCATCTGATTGAAGGCATAGTCGGCGCTCTGCCCGGCGAGCTTTGGATAGGTGGGCAGGATGGGGGTCTTGGCGTCCTTACCGTGGCAGGCGATACAGGTCTTCTTGAGGTAGAGGGCGGGGCCGTCGTCCGCCGCCTGGACCCCTGGGGCCAGGGCGAACAGGGGGACGGCCAGCAGCAGGGCTTGGTACTTCATGGCGAAACCTCGAATGGGACAGGGAATTGGGGTGCCCAGAAACCAGGAGGGGGGCAAGATGCCCCCCTCGCGGTCTCTGGTCAAGGGCTAGGGGCTACTTGACCTTCTTGGCCCCGTTTTGCTCCAGGAAGGTCTTGGCCCGCAGACCGAGGTCGGCAGTCTTGACCTGATACTGCCACCACTGGTTGGCCCAGAGCATGGCGTTCTGCCAGTCGCCCTTGGCGGCTGCGGCGTCGGCCTTCTCCTTGGACTCCTTGGCGAAGCCGAGCTGGTCGGTGGCGTCCTCCACCAGGGCGACCACCACCGGGAAGTCCTTGAAGTTGTGGCTGGTAATGAAGCCCACCACCATGTCGATGACGCCCTGGGTCTCGACGTTGGTCTTGACCTGGGTCTCGTAGTCGGCCTTGGTGTAGGCCACGCCCTCCTTCATCGCGACCGCCTCACCCTTGTAACCCTTGGGCTTGACCAGCAGATAGCCCTGCATCTCCAGGTGCAGAGCGGAGCAGAACTCCGTGCAGTAATAGGGGTAGACGCCGGGCTTGTCGGCCTGGATGGTCACCGAGGAGGTCTTGCCCGGCTCGATGGAGAGTTGGACCTTGTGCCCATACATCGCAAAGCCGTGCACCTCGTCCTGGGCACGCTCCAGATTGGTCAGGTGGATGGCGATGGTATCGCCTTCCTCGGCCTCGATGATCTCAGGGGTGATATGGGAGCGGATCACCGAGCCCATCACGCTGACGGTGCACTTGCCCGCGGCGTCGCAGGTGCGCTCGGTCTTCTCCCGCCCGGCGCGGGTGGCGAAGGGCGACTTCTCGTCGGTGCGGCTGTTCCAGCCGGACTTGTAGCGGACCTCGGGCTTGAGCTTGTCGGCCTTGATGGCCGCCACATAGTGGGGCTCGCCCAGCGGCAGGGGCATGTCGTAGAGCAACTGCATCTTGTCGCCGCTGATGTCGATCAACTGGTGGTTCTGCGGATGCAGGGGCCCCACCGGGTTGAACCGATCTATGGCCAGCTTGTTGAGCGCCACCAGGTACTTGCCGTCCGGGTTGACGGTATCGCCCTCCATGGTCATCAAGTGACCGATGTTGTAGTGGATGGAGATCTTGTCGAGGACCTTACCCTCGCAGTAATTCCACTTGGCGACCATGGAGTCTACATACAGAGAGGTGTAGGCGACACAGGGCGCGGAATCGAACTGGGTGTGCAGGGGCCCCAGGCCCAGCTCCGCCTGGACATGCAGGGTGTCCTTCATGGCGATGATGGGGATGCCGTAGGGGTCCTTGCCCTCGAACTTGCCGGCCTTGATGGCGGCCATGATCTTGTCGAAGCTGTAGACCGAATTGTGGGTATCCAGCTTACCGTTGACGATGATGTACTTGCCGTCTGGGCTCACGTCCACACCGTGGGGGCTCTTGGGCTCAGGGATCAGATACAGGAGCCCCTCGGTGATCGCCTGCTCCATCGGGATCACGTACATGTCGTTGCGCTTGGTGACCTTGCCGGCCTTGACCAGCTCCTCGGCCTTTTTCCAATTGGTCACATGCAGGAAGTCGGTGTCCTTGGAGGAGCAGCCGGCCTCGAAGGGCGGGCGCCCGCGCTCGATGCCGCCCACATAGCGCTCGGTGCAGAAGGAGTTGGTGAAGCCCCAACCATCGCTCGGCCCCTTACCCGCATCGGAGAGGTCCTGGCTGTAGGGGGGCAGTTCGAAGGTGAAGGAGTTCTCCGGCTCGATACGCCCCTTTTCCTTGTTGAACTTCCAGTAGGTCAGGCCGCCCCGGTACTTGTCATTGAACTCCTCGATGGGGACGAATCCCACGTCGCTGTAGGGGGCCGCGTATTGGGTGGCCTCCATGACGTACTCGGTGTTGGGGGTGACGAAGGCCCCGCCGTGCTCCGAGCGGAACAGGGGGTTGACGACGATCTGCTTGGTCTCGAAGTCGTGCAGGTCGATCACCGCCACCCGGGGGTTGGCCTTGTCGTTGATGAACAGGTAGCGCCCGTCGTAGTCGCCGTTGGTCTCGGAGAAGGCCGGGTGGTGGGTGTCGCCGTAGTCGAGGTCCTTACCGTCGATGCGGCCCTGGGCCAGCACGGCCTTGGACTCGTCGTCGAAGCCGTAGCCCTGCCAGGGCTCGGGCGTGAAGACGCCGATGTACTTGAGGATGCGCATGGACGGGATGCCGTAGACGATCATCTGTCCACTCTGGCCGCCGGAGGAGAAGGCCAGATACTCGTCGCGCCCCCCGGTCGGGGTATAGGTCTTGGCCGCGGCCAGGATGTCCTTCTCCGTCAGACCCCGGGCCTTCATGACGTCTTGCAGGCTGTCCGCGGACCAGGCCGCCGTGGAGCCGCCCATTGCGAACGCGATCCCCAGGGTCAGGGACAGGGCTCGCCCTAGTGCTTGTTGCATGGTGATTCCCCACACAGGTGGTTGATGAGGGTACACCGGAGCCCCGAGGGGGCCACGATGGCCGACACGCCCTGGGTCGGCCTATGGCCAGGCCCTGGGAAACAGGCTGGCGAGTCGGCCAAGGCGCGCCCCCGCAGGCTAGACCCCGGGGCGATGAGGCGACTTGATTTCGGTCAAATCACGCAGGCAATACGGCAAATGCCCCAGATCCCGGCCTTGCCGGGGGCAAGTACTGGACTACGCAGCGCTGCCCGGGCCTAGTCCGGCCGCGCCCAAGTACCTGCAACATCAACCGATGCTCGGCGCGGTCCGCACAGGGCACAGGGGCCAGAAGCGCAGGCCCCTGGGAGCGCCGGCATCTTGCCGGCCACTGGGTCCCCCGGCGTCCCGCCGGGGGTATG
>DYRB01000356.1 GCA_020718945.1 Lamprocystis purpurea
GAGGCGGCGCTCCCACGGTGTTTCCGGCCGCTGCGCCAGGTGTTGGTCTCAAATTCGGAATTGCTGCTGAGCCGGGCCTGGGCCCCGGCCTCGCCGGGGGCCCAGGCGGCGGCGAGTCCCGTGTCCCATGGGATGTGGGGCAGGAGACCCAGGGCCTCGAGGGGCAGGTGGGCAGGCGCCCCGGACCACTGGGGCAGGGGCGGCAGTGCGTCCGGGGCGAGCAGGGCCTGCTTGATGCGGCTGTCCCGGGCGACCGTGGCCGGGTCGTAGAGGCGGCTCCAATAGACCGCGTTGCCCCCGGCCGCCCGGGCCAGGCCGCGCGGGGCGGTCAGGCTGTCGCCGCGGGCCAGCACCAGGCGGCTGCCCAGGGCCGCAAGGCGCAACCCCAGGGCGGCCAGGCTGTGGTGCAGCCACCAGCGGCTGGCGCCCCCGGGGGCCCAGGGGGCCTCCTCCTCCGGGGCCAGGATGTAGAGCGGGACGGGCCGCTCGCCCCGCTCCAGGGCCAGGTGCAGGGCCGGGTTGTCGGCCAGGCGCAGGTCGCGGCGCAGCCAGATCAGGGCGGTGGGGGTCATCGGGACTGAGTCCTTGGATCATGGTTGGTCGTCGGTTCGGCCTGGCGCCTTGGGTTCGGGCGTGAAACCCGTTGCGACGGGCTGGCCTCGGGTAGCCTAAACTCTCACGTCGCCCGACGTCCGCCAGACATGGACGGACCCGGGAGATCGGATTAGTATTTTTGCGTACATGATTCCAAGCGCAACATTTGGGTAATGCACTGATGGGATTGGCGATGGCAGAAGCAAGCGGTGCCGACGTCCGGAACCTCCGGGCTCAGCTCGAACAGATCGAGCTGCAACGCCGCGAGTTGCATACCAAGCTGTCTGCCTGGGGCGACCCGGTCCAGGTCGCAGGCCTAGGTCCCGTCGGCCAGACCGCGGCCCCGAGCCCCCTGGCCGCTGACCCTTACATCATCCACGGCATCTACGTCGGGCCCAGGCCCATGACCGCCGAGCAGCAGCTCGAGGTCTACCGCCGCGCCCTGGCGAGCCGGGTGCGCGTGGTCCCGCTGCGCGGCTTCGACCCCCGCCTGGGCACGGCCCCGCGCCAGGGTGCCCAGGTGTCCCAGGTCTACATCCCCCTCGACACGGACCTGCTGGCGCCGGCAGAGGCGATTGCCAAGGCCCTGGCGGACCTCGGCAAGGGCGGGAAGGGGACCATCCTACCGCCGGAGTTGGTCACTGGGCGCGAACCCGGCCAGGGGGCGGTACGGGCCGTCACCGCCCTGGAGGCGGTCATGCTGCGCCGTTCCCAGACCCTGCTCGGCGGGCCCGGGGCCGGCAAGACCACCCTGGTCAACTACTTGATCCATGCCCTGGCCACCCGCGACGGGGCCGTCATCAAGGGGTGGCGCGAGGCGGAGCAGGGCCTGGAGCCGATCCTGGTGATGCTGCGCGACTTGGCCGCCTGGCTCGACGGGCCCGGCGCCGGGCGCAAGCCCAATGCCGACCTGTTGCTGGAGTTCATTCGCCACGATCTGGCCGAGCGCAACCTGGTCTTTGCCGCCGATGCCCTGGAAGAGGTCCTGGGTCAGGGGCGCACCTTCACCTTCTTCGATGGCCTGGACGAGGTACCGGCCCCTGCCCTGCCCATGGTGCGGGCAAGCATTGAGGCATTCGCCAAGCGCTTTGCCGGCGGGCGTTTCCTGGTGACCTGTCGCCCCCTGGCCTACCGCCACCCGCGCAGTCGCCTGCCGGACGGGCAGTTCCCGACCCTGACCCTGACCCCCTTCGACAGCGAGCGCGTGGAGCGCTTCATCCAGGGCTGGTATGCCCAGGGCTGCATCGGCGTGCGCTGCCCCGGGATGGACCCCCAGGCCGCCCTGGACATGCTGCGTCAGACGGTGCGCCGGCCCGACCTCTGGCACCTGGCCACCAACCCCATGATGCTCACCCTCATGGCCCTGGTGCACAGCTTCCGCGGTGAACTGCCGGAGGCCCGCTCGCGCCTCTACGAGGACGCGGTCGATGTGTTGCTGTGGCGCTGGGAGCAATACACCACCGGGGATACGGCACACCTGACCGACCAATTGCGCGAGGCCCGCCGTGATCGCGGCGACCTCATGAGCCTGCTCGAACGCCTGGCCTACCGGGTCCAGGGCAAGGGCAGCACCGACGCCATTCTGACCCTGCGGGGGGACGCCGTCGGGCAGACGGCGTCCGTGGCCGGCATCGGCGAGGCGGAATTGCTCGAGGCCCTGGCGGGCTTGCACCCGCGGCGCAATGCCGAGTGGGCCCAGGGGGCCATCGACACCATCAAGGTGCATGTGCCCCTCCTGGTCGAGGACCAACCCGGGGTCTTCACCTTCGCCCACCGCACCATCCAGGAGTACCTGGCCGGGGCCTACCTGGCCCACGCCGGCGATTTCCCCGACCGCGTCGCCGCCCTGGTCGATGAGCGCGGCTATTGGCGCGAGCCCATCCTGCTCGGGGTCGGATTCCTGGTCCACAATCAGCGCGAGACCGAGCGGCCCCTGCGCCTGGTCGATCGCCTCTGCCCGACGGATTTCCCCACCGACGACGACGGCTGGCGGCGGGTCTGGGTGGCCGGAGAGACCATCTCGGCCATCGGCATGATGCGCGTCAGCGATACCCCCCAGGGGGTCAGCCTGCTGGATCGGGTGCGCCACCGCCTCGCCGCCCTGGTCGAGCACGGCGCCTTGCACCCGGGGGAGCGGGCCGCCGCCGCGGAGGTCCTCGGGCGCCTCGGCGACGCCCGCTTCGAGCCCCAGGGCTATCACCTTCCGGCTCGCCATCTGGGCGAGAAGGAGCGCGCCTTGGGTATGGTCCTGGTACGCTCCGGGCCCTTTGTCATGGGCAGCCGGGAGGGCGACAAGGCCGCCTACGACGAGGAACTGGGCAATTCCAGCCGGACCGGCATCGAGTACAACTACTGGATCGGCCGGTACCCGGTGACCGTCGCCCAGTATCGCGCCTTCGTCAAGGCGCGCGGCTACGACCGCCCCGACTGGTGGACCCGCTCCGGCTGGGCCTGGATCCAGACCACCCGGCGGGACGCGCCGACCTGGTGGGCCCACCAGCGTGCCTTCGCCAACCGCCCGGTGGTCGGGGTGACTTGGTACGAGGCCATGGCCTATGCCCGCTGGCTGCAACACCAATTGCACAAGCGCAAGCTCCCCATTCCCCCGGGCTATCAGGTGCGCCTGCCCACCGAGGCGGAATGGGAGAAGGCGGCCCGCGGCACCGACGCCCGCGCCTACCCCTGGGGCAACGAGTGGCAAGAGGACCGCGCCAGCCTGCTACGGGCCACCGGCGGTCCGGCCCCGGTGGGGCTGTTCCCGGCCGGGGCCTCGCCCTGCCGCGCCCTGGACATGTGCGGCAACGTGCGGGAATGGTGCCTGAGCCTGGGACGGGCCTATCCCTACATGCCCGACGACGAGCTCAACGACCCGGACAGCCCAGGCCCGCGCGTCCTGCGCGGCGGGGCCTACGACGATGGCCTGCGCCGCGGGCGTTGCGCCGCCCGGGAATGGGGCGCCCCCGACCGCTTCGGGGACGCCATCGGCTTCCGGCTCGCCATGTCCCTCATGGACGATCCCATCTGACCTGGGCCGCCCAGGAAAACTGTCCGCAAATAAATGCAAATGATTCAGTGGCCGGGGTGCCCCCGAGCCTCTGATCGTTTGCGTGTATTTCCGGCTCAACCACTCTCCTCAGGGCCCTCGGAATCAGCCCCGCTGTCGGCGGCGCCCCAGGGCGGGGCCGACCCCAACAGGGCCAGGGTGC
>DYRB01000357.1 GCA_020718945.1 Lamprocystis purpurea
CAGCCGTTCCAGGGCCTCGCCCTCCGCCTCCGGGCGGCGGGGGAGCAGGCGCAGGTCCGAGGCCAGGGCCAGGGCCGCCCCGGCGCCCAGGCCGGGTCGCACCCCCAGCCCCTCCGCCACCGGGTTGCACAGCAGGACGCGCTCGCCGCTCGGGTCCGACGCCACCGCCAGGGGCAGAGGGGACGCCAGGGCCCCTGGGTAGACCTCCAGGGGCAGGGCGGGGAGGTGGATGGCCAGCCAGTGCATGAACCTAAGAAAAGCAGTTGAGCCGCAAATGAACGCAAATGAACGCGAATAAGAAAGAGCAGTGACCTGGACAACGCACCAGCCGGACGATGCCTAGGCCCCGCGCGGAATGTTTCGACACCCCGACAGGCCCGCGCCCGGCCGCCCTGGACGACGTTGCAAACCCCGTCCGGCGCGGAAATTACTGCTCATGAGTTAGCGGGTTACCGGTCGGGTAAGCTGGGCACCGGCCGTAGCCCTTTGTTTATTTGCGTCCATTTGCGTTCATTTGCGGCCAATCCTCTCCCCCCACCCAGGGCAACCGCAGGGCACCGCCCGGGCGAGCGCCGCGTTGCTTGAGGACCTCGACCTCCAGCCCCGCCGCACCCGTGCGCACCCGCAGGCGCAGGGCCGCCGGGGAGGGGTCACGGACCGCCGACGGGTCGCGGAACAGCAGGGCCAGGGCCCCGCCGGCCTGGGCCGCGAGCTGCAGCCGGCGCAGGGCCACCCCCCGCCAGGGACCCTCCCGACCCCAGACCAGCACGGCGCTACAGGCCCCGGAGCGCAGGCCCTGCTCCGCCGCCCAGGCCCCCTCCCCGCCCGCGCTCACCACCGCCAGGCGGGCCAGGTCCAGGCCGCGGGCCGCCAGGGCCGGGGCGAAGGGCGGCAGGGGCGGGTCCACCAGGAGCAGCCAGCGCGGCCCGCGACTGAGCCGGGCCAGGGCCGGGAGGGCGAGCCCCAGGGCCCCCTCGGGGCGCTCGTCCAGGACCTCGGTCAGGCTGGCCGGGGGCCAGCCGCCCCAGGGTAGGACCGCGTCCAGGGCCGCATAGCCGGTGGGGACCCCGGCCGGGGCCGCTGCCGAGGCGGCGCTACCGCGCCACAGGTCGGGGCGCCCGGCAAGGAGTTGTTCCAGGCCCATGACCGCCCCGCCGATCTACTAGACCCGCACGGGTCCATCCAGGCCCAGGCGCAGGACCCCCACCGCCAGCCCCTCGATGGTCAGGGACTGGAGGCGCAGGTCCACCTGGATGGTCGGAAAGGCCGGGTTCTCCGCCACCAGGTCCACCCTGTGGATCCAGTTGGCGCGTCGGCGCAGGCGCTTGACCGTGACCTCATCGCCCAGGCGGGCCACCACGATCTGGCGATCCGTCGCCTCCAGGGTCGGGTGGACCGCCAGCAGGTCGCCGTCGAGGATGCCGGCATCGCGCATGCTGCTCCCCCGCACCCGCAGCAGATAGGCGGCGCGGGGGCGGAACAGGTCGGGGGCGACGCGGTAATGGTCCTCGATGTGCGCCTCGGCCAGGATGGGGCTGCCGGCGGCGACCCGCCCCACCACCGGCAGGGTCTCGTCCCCCAGACCATCGGTCACCAGGCGGATGGCCCGGGAGGCACCGGGGGTCAGCTCGATGGCCCCGCGCCGGGCCAGGGCGCGCAGGTGGTCCTCGGCGGCGTTGGCGGAGCGGAAGCCGAAGGCGGCGGCGATCTCCGCCCGGGTCGGCGGGAAGCCGGTGTCGCGGATATGGCTGCGGATCAGCTCCAGGATCTGGCTCTGGCGGGGGGTGAGGTCTGCGGACATGGGCGTCTCCCGGGACGGCCGGGCACAGGGCCGGGGTGACTGTTATTATATACAGCCAATCCCGGCTTGCAACGGCGGTCGGTATCGAACTCCACCAATGCAGCGGTCAGGTCCACGATGGCCCCGATGCGATCACAGAAGTCAGGGAAATCCAGCCTCGCCCGCTCCAAATTCGGGGCCTGCTAGACCCGCAGCAACAGCCGAGCCGGGTCTTCCAGGGTCTCCTTGATGGAGACCAGGAACTGCACCGCGTCGCGCCCGTCGATGATGCGGTGGTCATAGGACAGGGCCAGATACATCATGGGCCGGATGACGATCTGCCCCTTCTCCACCACGGGCCTTTCCTGGACCTTGTGCATGCCGAGGATGGCGCTCTGGGGCGGGTTGAGGATGGGCGTGGACAGGAGCGAGCCGAACACCCCGCCATTGGTGATGGTGAAGGTCCCGCCGGTCAGGTCCTCGAAGCTCAGGGACCCGTCCTTGGCCTTGCGGCCGAAATCCGCGATGCCGCCCTCGATGTCGGCCATGGTGAGCTGGTCGCAGTTGCGCAGTATGGGTACCACCAGGCCGCGCGGCGAACTGACCGCGATGCCGATGTCGTAGTAGCCGTGGTAGATGATGTCGGCCCCGTCCACCGAGGCATTGACGATGGGGAAGCGCTGCAGGGCGTCCACCGCCGCCTTGACGAAGAACGACATGAAGCCCAGCCGGCTGCCGTGGGTCTTCTCGAACTGGTCCTTGTACTTGTTGCGCAGGGCCATGACCCCGGTCAGGTCCACCTCGTTGAAGGTGGTGAGCATGGCGGCGGTCTGCTGGGCCTGGACCAGGCGCTCGGCCACCCGGGCCCGCAGCCGGGTCATGGGGACGCGCTGTTCGGGCCGGCCCGCCTCGCCGCTCAGGCGCGGTGCCGCGGCGGACTGCACCGGGGCGGCGTCCGGATCCACCGCCGGGGCGGCCTGCTCGCGGCTGTCGAGGAAGGCGACCACGTCACCCTTGTGGATACGCCCGTCCTTGCCGCTGCCGGGGATCTGGCTCGGGTCCAGCTCCAGTTCCTTGACCAGGCGGCGGGCCGCCGGGGCCAGCACCGGCTCGGCGGTGGGCGTCGGGGCTGGTGTGGGCGCGGGCGCGGGCGCGGCGGTCGCGGCGGCCATCTGTATTGCGGCACCCGCCGGGGCCTGATCCGCGCTGGCACCCGCCGGTAGCAGCACCGCCAGCACCACATCGGCGGTCACCGCCATCCCCACCGGGGTGCGAATTTCGCCCAGGACCCCGTCCTGCGGGGCCGGGACCTCCAGCACCACCTTGTCGGTTTCCAGGTCCACCAGGGTCTCGCCCTGGGCCACCCGATCACCCGGCTGCTTGTGCCAGGCGATCACGGTGGCGTCGGCCACGGACTCGGGCAGTTGGGGGACGCGCACTTCGGTGCTCATACGGGAATCCTGCGGTTCATGTTCGGGTTGATGCGTCCGGTCAGGGCCTCGTCGATCAGGCGCTCCTGTTGCTCGACGTGGACCTGGCGGTGTCCGACGGCCGGGGCCGCGGAGGCGGGCCGGCCGACATAGTAGATGCGTTTCCCGGCCTGGATCAGGCTGTGGAAGCGGTGCTTGATCTGGTCCCAGGCGCCCTGGTTGATGGCCTCCTCCTGGCACCAGATCAGTTCCTGGGTGTCCGGATAGGCGGCGATGGCGGCTGCGAACTGCTCCTTGGGGAAGGGGTAGATCTGCTCCAGCCGGACCAGGGCCACATTGGTCAGGCCGCGCCCGCGCCGGGCCTCCAGCAGGTCGTAATAGACCTTGCCGCTGCAGAACACCACCCGCTCCACCCCCTTGGGGTCTATGGGGTCGATCTCGCCGATGATGGGTTGGAAGCGCCCCAGGGCCAGTTCGTCGAAGCCCGACACCGCCAGGCGATGGCGCAGCAGGCTCTTGGGGGTCAGGACGATGAGCGGGGTGCGGAAGTTACGCAGCATCTGCCGGCGCAGCAGGTGGAAGATCTG
>DYRB01000358.1 GCA_020718945.1 Lamprocystis purpurea
TCCAGGACGGCGACCAGGGTGCGGCCGACCGCCAGGCCAGATCCATTGAGGGTGTGCAGGAGTTCCGGCTTGCCGGTCTCGGGGTTGCGCCAGCGGGCCTGGAGGCGGCGGGCCTGGAAGTCCTCGAAGTTGCTGCACGAGGAGATCTCGCGGTAGCACCCCTGCCCGGGGAGCCAGACCTCCAGGTCGTAGGTCTTGACCGCGGAGAAGCCCAGGTCCCCGGTGCATAGGGTCACCACCCGGTAGGCGAGACCCAGGCGCTGGAGCACCGCCTCGGCGTGGCCGGTGAGGGCCTCGTGGGCGGCGGCGGAGTCCTGGGGGCGCACCACCTGGACCAGCTCGACCTTCTCGAACTGGTGCTGGCGGATCATGCCGCGCGTGTCCTTGCCGTAGGAGCCTGCCTCGCTGCGGAAGCAGGGGGTGTGGGCGACCCATGTGCGGGGCATCTCGGCGGCCTCGCAAATCACATCTCTGACCAGGTTGGTGACCGGGACCTCGGCGGTGGGGATCAGGTAGTAGTCCCGCTCGCCGGGGACCTTGAACAGGTCGGCCTCGAACTTGGGCAGTTGCCCGGTGCCGCGCAGGCTGTCGGCATTGACCAGATAGGGGACATAGGTCTCGGTGTAGCCGTGCTCGCCGGTGTGCAGGTCGAGCATGAACTGGATCAGGGCCCGGTGCAGCCGGGCCATGGGGCCGGACAGGACCACGAAGCGCGACCCGGTCAGCTTGGCCGCCACGTCGAAGTCCATCCAACCGCGCTGGGCCCCCAGATCGACGTGGTCCTTGGGGGTGAAGGCGAAGCTGGGTGGCTCTCCCCAGCGGCGCTCCTCCCGGTTGTCCGCTTCGTCGCGACCGTCGGGGACATCCGCGGCGGGGAGGTTGGGCAGGCCCAGGGCGATGGCCTCGACCTCCTCCTGGATGGCGGTGAGCGTCGCCTCCAGGTCCTTGAGCCCGGCGCCCAGTTGATCGACCTCGGCCAGCAGCGGGGCCAGGTCCTGGCCGGCGGCCTTGGCCTTGCCGATGGCCTTGGAGCGGGCGTTGCGTTGCCCCTGGAGTTCCTGGACCTCGACCTGGACTGATTTGCGGCGGGCCTCCAGGGCCTCGAAGCGGGCTGTGTCCAGGGTCAGGCCGCGACGGGCGAGCTGCTCGGCAACCCGGGCAAGGTCGGTTCTCAACAGGCGGGGGTCCAGCATGGTCTTGGTTCCGTGGCGACGGGGCCGGGGGGGTGGCGTGCCCCGGCGTCACGCGGCGCGGGACGGCCCGGGCGCAGGGCGGCATTCTACACGGGCGGCCGGGGGGCCTCGTAGCCCGGGCCCGCCTGGCGGGGTGGACCTTCCGGCCACCAGGGGCCCATCCCCGCGCACGCGGACCATCGCATCGGGCTATGCTGTCGGCCCCGACAGAACCCCCGCAGGAGGTCACCCTATGCGTTTCTTCAACACCGAGGGGCCGGTTCGGCCGGACAAGCACTATTGTTTGGCGCCATTGCAGCGCTGGGACCTGGCCGGTGTACTTGGGCTCATCGAGCAAGAGAAGTACTTTCTCCTCCACGCCCCACGCCAGACCGGCAAGACCACCTGCCTGCTGGCCCTGATGGAGTATCTCAACCGCGAGGGGCGCTGCCGGGCGGTCTACGCCAACCTGGAGGTCGCCCAGACCGCCCGGGGCGACGTGGCCCGCGGGGTCGCGGCGATTTGCAGCGTCCTCGGTCGCTCCGCGGCCCTGTACCTCAAGGACGGGCGACCCCAGGCCTGGTGCCGCGAGGTCGGGGATACAGTGCCGGCGGACGACCGGCTGACCCAGCTCCTCGCCTATTGGGCGGCGGCCGACGCCAAGCCCCTGGTGGTGTTGCTCGACGAGGTGGACGCCCTGGTGGGCGACACCCTCATCGCCCTGCTGCGCCAACTGCGCGCCGGCTACACCCAGCGCCCCCTGGACTTCCCCTCGACGGTGGTCCTGTGCGGGGTCCGCGACCTGCGCGACTACCGCATCCACTCCAGCACCGAGCGGGAGGCCATCACCGGCGGCAGCGCCTTCAACATCAAGGCCAAGTCCCTGCGCCTGGGGGACTTCGCCGCCGCCGAGGTGACCGAGCTGCTGGGCCAGCACAGCCAAGAGACCGGCCAGGCATTTACCCCCGAGGCCCTGGGGCGGGTCTGGGAGCTGACCCTGGGCCAGCCCTGGCTGGTCAATGCCCTGGCCTACGAGGCCTGCTTCGAGATCCGGGCCGGGCGGGAGCGCTCGCGCCCCATCGGCCTGGAGCTGATCGACCAGGCCAAGGAGAACCTCATCCTCAACCGGGTCACCCACCTGGATCAGCTCGCCGACAAGCTGCGGGAGGAGCGGGTGCGCCGCATCATAGAGCCCATGCTGGCGGGCACCGCCCTGGGCCTGGTGCCGGAGGACGACCGGCAATACCTGCTCGACCTGGGCCTGCTGCGCCGGGACCAGGGCGGCGGGCTGGTGGTGGCCAACCCGATCTATCGCGAGGTCCTGCCGCGGGCCCTGGCGAGCGGTCCCCAGGACTCATTGCCCCAGATAGCCCCGACCTGGCTCGAGGCCGACGGGAATCTAAGCCCGGATCGGCTGCTCGCCGCCTTCCTCGCCTTCTGGCGCCAGCACGGCGAACCCCTGCTGGCCAGCGCCCCCTACCACGAGATAGCCCCGCACCTGGTGCTGATGGCCTTCCTGCAGCGGGTGGTCAACGGCGGCGGGACCATCGAGCGGGAATACGCCATAGGGCGCGGTCGCATGGATCTATGCCTGCGCTTCCGCGCCCTGACCCTGGGCATCGAGATCAAGGTGTGGCGCGACGGCGCCCCGGACCCACTGGCGGAGGGGCTTGGCCAGCTCGACGGCTACCTGGCGGGCCTGGGGCTCGACACCGGCTGGCTGGTCATCTTCGACCGCCGCGCCGGGTGCCCGCCGCTCCCCGAGCGGATGGCCGACGGCGAACAGCCCAGCCCCGGCGGGCGGTCCATCCGGGTGCTGCGGCTCTAGCATGGCAAAGGGCGGGCGTCCTGCTGGATCTGTGGGAGCGGCTTCAGCCGCGAGGGGACCGGGCGGCCGACGGCCTTAGAGGACGGCGCTGGCTTTAGCCGAGGGTGGACAAGCGTCAGCCGTTGGACAAGCGTCAGCGCAGTCCACCCTCCAAACCACGGTGCCCCCGGCCCGCCGAGGGCCTGGCTCGGGCCCCGCACCCCATCGCGAAGCCCGCTTTTCACCTTGTCGCAAAGCTGTGCTTGGCCTCAGCCCGGACTTTGGCATTGCCGACCTGCAGCCCCCAGACGCCAGGTACGACACCAAGACTATGCTCTTGGATCAGCGGATGGAGCACCCGATTGGCGGAGTCGATATGGCTGTCTCCCCGGAATTCCACGGAACCTCAGGGGATTGCCGCCAGGGTCCTGGGCCTGCGCCCGGTAGCGCAGGGTCTCCCCGAGGCGGGCCTGGGGGGCGGGTAGGAGCCGATGCGCGGGGCGCAGTTGGGGGCGGCCCGACTTGGACCTGGAAGCACTGAAGGAGGCCCCGGCCCAGCGGGGTCGCCAACATCGATCTCGAAGCTGTGGGGACCGACCTGGGTCTCGCCCCGGGGTCCAGGCGACCGCCCGGGTCGCCGCCCAAGGACGCGACGGATTAGGCGCTTGGGTCACCCTTCAGCAGGCGCTTAAGCCTTTCGACCTCGGCCAGGGCGGCCTCCTTTTCGGCACGCTCGCGATCCTTTTCTGCCCGCTCGCGCTCCTTCTCCGACCGCTCACGTTCCTCGGCCACCCGCGCCTTCTGCCT
>DYRB01000359.1 GCA_020718945.1 Lamprocystis purpurea
AGGTTCTGTCTGCATTAGCTGTTGGGGATGGCCAAGTCATTGAAGTGGCGGCTGTTGCCGTGGGAGCGGCGCCTCGCCGCGACGGGGTGCTGGGCCAGCCGCCGGGCTCGCTGCGCTTCGCCCGGTCGCGCCGAGGCGGCGCTCCCACGGTCGGCCTCCCGGTCGAACCAACACCTAATGCAGACATAGCCAAACACAATGGGTTCGGGGGTCTTGCGGTGAACTGGCGTCTGTATTCGGTGGTGGCGGGTCTGGTGGTGGTTACCCTGTTTTCCGGTTGCGCGACGGCGCCCCGCACCGGCGGCGTCGAGACCGAGGACCAGGGGGAGATGGTCGGCGGGCCCTCCACGGTGATCGCCGGGGCCAGGCTCGACGATGTCCGCGGCCTGGCCCTGGGGTCCGCCCGCTCCAAGGGCTGGACTGTGGTCAGCGCCACGGACAAGAAGGTGGTGCTGAGCCGCCCGGTCAACGCCGAGGCACCCCAGGCGGTTGCCGCCGGGATCGGGTCCGGCGGCACCCCGCCCAACATCGAGGTCACAGGGCTGTTCCAGCAGGCCGCGGGAGGGGTCAGCGTGACCCTCAATGCCCAACTCGTCGCCCAAGGCAAGGACGGCAAGCCCCAGCGCACCGACTATACGGAATCCTATCGCGACAACCTGACGCGCTCCCTGGACTCCCTGCGCTCCACCTGGGCCGCAAACTACCAGCGCGTCGCCAGGGCCATGCCCCCGGTCGGCGCCGCTGGCCAGGCCGCCGCCGAGACCGCCGACGAACTCAAGACCGGTCCGAGCGGCGCGGCGGCGGACCCGGGCCCGGCCCCCATGCAGTCGCCCCTGACCGCCCCGACGGCCTGGGGCGACGAGGCCGAGGCGGAGGCCGAAGCGGAGCCCGTTGCCAAGGCGGCCCCAGCCCCCCTGCCGGTACCGGTTAGGACCCCGGCCCCGGTCGCGGCCAAGCCGGCCGCCCCGGCCAAGGCCCCGATCCCTGGTTCCGCGGCCACCAAGACCGTTGCTGCGACCAAGACCCCGGCACCGGCCCCAGTGCCCGGCAAGACCGCCGCCGCGACTAAGACCCCGGCACCGGCGGCGGGCAAGACCACCGCCGTGACGACCCCAGCCAAGACCGTGACACCAGCCAAGACAGCGACCACTGCCCCGACCAAGGCGCCCGCGGCGTCCCCGACGAAGGCCACGACCCCGGCAAAGCCCACCGTTGTGTCTAACTCGAACAACTTGGTGGCCATGAACCGCGGGGCCCAGGGCCAGGTCGGCAGCGGTGAGCGCTATGCAGCCCTGCGTGGCTGCAAGGTACGCTCCGGACAGACCAATGTGTTTAAGACCGACGGGGCCGCCGCCTACATGCGGGTCTATTGCACCGGCGATGTCCCCTTCGTGGTCAAGTGCACCGGCGGCACCTGTAAGGGTCTGGAGTAGGCCATGGGGCTCTGGGGTGGACCGCTGTGGCGGACCCCGCGATCCGGGTCCACACCGGCCCGGCTAGCCCGGGTCGCCGCCCTGGCGGCTGCCTTCCTGTTCGTCGGCCCGCTCCCGGCCCAGGCTGCACCGGCCACGGGCGCCGCCCCCAGCACCCTGCTGCTCCACGCCGAGATCCCTCAGGCCCTGGACTTCGCCAGCCAGACCGCCCGGCAGCGCGGCTGGAGCGTGTCGCCGGGCGGGTCCGCCGCCCTGACCTTCGAGCAGTCCATAGACGCCGATGGGGCCGCGGCGGTGCTGCGCATCGCCGCCGCCTTTGCCGAGTCCCCCGCCGGGGTCACCGTCGCCCTGACCGCCCAGGAGGTCCGCACCGCCGAGGACGGGACCACCCAGACCCAGGACGTGACCCAGCGCTATCGCGACAACCTGTTCAACGCCCTGGACGCCCTGGCGACCAAGTGGGGCCTGCGACCGGCCGCCACCCGGCCGGTCAGTGCGCCGCGAGCCCCGCCCTCGCCCCAGCCGCCCAGCACGGCCACTGCGGCGCCCGCGCCAGCTCCGGTGCCTGCCCCGATGCCCGTGCGGCCGACGCCATCCCCGGCCGCCCCGCCGCCTGCCCCTGCGGCACAGCCCAGCCCGCACGTCGCCCCGAACCCCAGGGCCCCAAGCCCGCCGCCCCAGGCCGACTCCCCGCGGGAGAGGGTCGGCACCTGGGCCTACTATGCTGAGCGCTACGCCGAGGAGCACGGCTGCGCCCTGAGCGACCGGGGCGCCGTGCTCGAAGGGGGGGCAGCGGGGACCAGCGAACTGCATCGGGTGTATTGCACCGATGGCGCTCAGCTCCTGGTCCGCTGCCAGGCCGGGGCCTGTAGCCCCGGGCGCTGAGCCCGACCGCCCCGTCAACGGACGCCCGTCGGGGCAGACGCTCCGATTTGGATGGTCGGTCCGACCACGGTCTGGATCTGCGCCGGCGTAAGGGGCGCGCCGATGCGGCAATTGAAGTAGGGGGCCAGGCAGCGCAGCCAGAGCACCGGCGAGGGCCGCTCCGGCGCCAAGCGCCAGATGGTCTCGCGAAAGACCGGATCGGAGCAGGTCCAGCCCGCGAGCAAGACCGGGATGCGGGTGATGGGGTCCTTGAGCAGGGCCTGACTGACCCGGGTGATCTGGGCGCGCACCCCATCTATTTGCTGGGGTTGCTCGGACACGGTGGCAATCTCTAACTCGCAGTAGGGGTCCAGGATGCTGGCCCCACCCACCGGACGGCCACCTTGGAAGACGCGATGGGCCGCACCGGCCGGGATCTCCACCGGGCCCAGGGTCAGCCCCAGGCCAACCTCCACCGGTGTGGGGATGGCGCAGGCAGCAAGCCCGAGCAGCAAGGGCAGGGCCAAGCGGGCTAGCATGGATCACTCCCGGGGTGGTGGGTCATCGCGGTTGGCCGAGCGGCTGTCTCGGCCAGAGAGCAGGAGTCCGGCGATACCAAGCCCGGCGAGCAAAACTAAGGAAACGGCGATCAACGGTGCAGCGGACAACATGACGACCCCCTAGAATGACCACGGTCCCGACTAGGTGGTACCGGCGGCCAGGTTTGCAAAGGTCGGCAGGCTACCACCCTGGCCCGGCAGCGGCACGGCCATGGCACCCTCGGGTTCGGACGATACGGCTGCCGCCCCCACGGAGGGCTTCGACCCGGGCCAGATCGTCCAGTAGCTTCGCGGGAGGCGATTGACCCAGTGCGTTCTCCATGGGTTTCGGTCACCAAGACCCATCGGGAACAGGCGGGGCCGGCAACCCCGCACAGAGTGCCGACCCGCTCGGCGCTGACCTGTCAATGTTCAACCGAGCCCAGGCTCAGCGAGCCAAAGCGATGCGAACCATGAGACCGAAGTACATGCTGTGGCTGGGTTTCGCCGCCCTGGCGCTGTCCTGGTACCTGCTCGATCCGGAGGCTCGCCCCGACCTCACCGCAGCGAACGCTGACAGTGTTGATCAGGTCGCTGGCGCGGCGCTGGACGGGCTCAGATCCGCCCGGCGGTAGCCAGACCGGCCACCCCCCCTTTCTCCTGGCCGACCCTACACCGGCGCTGGCCGTCGGCACGCCGGGGCGTACAATGCGCCCCATCCAGCCACATATTTGCCAGGGTCATGCGCGTCTTCCGGGTCGCCTTCGTCAATCAGGGCAAGGTCTACGAAATCTATGCCAGGCGCGTGCGCCAGGGCGAGTTCTATGGCTTCGTAGAGGCCGCAGATCTGCTTTCCCTGGCCCCATCTATCCGCCGCCCCGGGAGCCACGGGGCTAGGAGCCTGTCGGACTTAGGATGAATCGGCTGCGGAAGCGGGACAACGGCCCA
>DYRB01000360.1 GCA_020718945.1 Lamprocystis purpurea
TCTACATCGGCGACCAGTTGGTGGTGAACAACGACGGGCTGCACGGCCTGGTCGAAAAGTCCGGGCGTATCGGCCTGGGCCGCGGGCGCCACGCCATCTCCCTGACCTTCTTCGAGCGCTACGGCGAGGCCGGGCTCCAGGTCTCTTACGCCGGCCCCGGCTTCGCCAAGACCCCGGTTGCGCCGGCGGTCCTGTTCCGGACCGACCCCAACGGTACCCCCGGGGACCCGGGTGGCGGCGGGGCGTCGGGCAGCGCGGACAATCAGCCCCCGCTGGCGGTGGCAGACCATGCAAGCACCGGCATCGGCGGCGGTCAGGCCCTGGACCTGGATGTCCTGGCCAACGACCGGGACCCGGACGGGGACATCCTGGTCCTGGTCGGGGCGGATGCCAGTGCCGCCGCCGGGGCCGCGGTGGTCGCTTCCGACACCGGGCTGCTGCGCTACATGCCAGCACTGGGCTTCGTCGGCGAGGATCGGGTGACCTACAGCGTCTCCGACCGGCGCGGCGGCCTGGCCCAGGGCGAGCTGCGGGTGCAGGTCGGCCTGGCCGGACCGGCGCCCCACATGACCGCCGCCGAGGCGGTGCGCCTGCTCACCCAGGCGACCTTCGGGCCGACCAAGGCCGATCTGGCCCAGGTCATGACCCTGGGGGCCGAGGCCTGGATCGACGCCCAGCTCGCCCTGCCGGCCAGCACCCACGCCGCGGTGCTCGCCGAGGTGCGTGGCACCAACCAGAACCCGGGCAATCGGGAACTGCGGGTGCGGGCCTGGCTGAATCGGGCGGTCACGGCCCCGGATCAGCTCCGTCAGCGGGTCGCCTTCGCCCTGTCCGAGGTCCTGGTGGTCTCCGATACCGGCACCGCCCTGGCCAGCGCCGACGGTGCCCTGGGGGCCCTGGACTACTACGACCTGCTGGTGCGCGGGGCCTTCGGCAGCTACCGCGACCTGCTGGAAGGGGTGACCCGCCACCCGGCCATGGGGCTCTATCTCAACATGGCCGGCAACCGCAAGGCCGACCCGGTGCTCGGCACAGTCCCGGACGAGAACTTCGCCCGGGAGATACTCCAGCTCTTCGCCATCGGGCTCTGGGATCTGGGCCCGGACGGGCAGCGCCTGCTGGACGCGGACGGTCAGCCCATACCGAGCTATACCCAGGCGGATGTCATGGAGTACGCCAAGGTCTTCACCGGCTGGGGATTCGCCCGCAGCTCGGGGCCGGACCGCTACCGCCTGCCCCTGGTCCTGAACCCGGCCCAGCACGAGGACGCGGCCAAGGTCCTGCTGGGGGGCGAGACCCTCCCGGCGGGGCAGGGGGGCGAGGCCGATCTGGTCATGACCCTGGACAACATCGCGGCCCATCCGAACGTCGCCCCCTTCCTGGCCCGACGCCTGATCCAGCGCCTGGTGACCAGCAACCCGAGCCCGGACTATGTGGGTCGGGTCGCCGCCGCCTTCGCCTCGGGGGGTGGGGACCTGGGGGCCACGGTCAAGGCCATCCTGCTCGACCCGGAGGCCCGCGAGGGCGGTCCAGACCCCCTGGACGCCGCCACCCAGGCCGACCTGGGCCCGGCCTATGGCAAGGTCCGCGAGCCCCTGCTCGGCCTTACCGCCCTGTGGCGGGCCCTGGGGGCCAACCCCCAGGCCCTGCGGGTACGCCTGGACCAGATCTCGTCCCTGGGGCAACTCCCCCTGTCCGCGCCCTCGGTGTTCAACTTCTTCAAGCCGGACTACCAGCGCCCGGGTGAGGTCGCCGACCTGGGGCTCTATGCCCCGGAACTGGAGCTGGTGGACGAGTCCCAGGTGGTGGGTGCCGCCCGGGTCCTGGACGACTGGACCCTGGGTCAGGCCGGGGGCGCCGGGGCCTATGAGCTGCCGGCCCCAGCCGGCATGGGACTGGAACTGGCCATGGCCGCCGGCGGGGTGGACAAGGCCCTGAACCACCTGGACACCCTGTTCCTGGCCGGGCAAGGGTCGCCGACCCTGCGCCAGGTCCTGCGTGAGACGGTCTTCGACCCCGGACTGTCCGCCAGCGTGCGGCAGCGGGTCCTGGGGGCCGTCTATCTGATCCTGACCTCGCCCGAGTTCCAGACCCAGAGGTAAACCGCCATGACCAAAGCCAGACACATGACCCGCCGGGGCTTCCTCGGCCGCCTGGCCGCGCTGGGCGGTGCCGGGGCGGCCGCGACCAGCCTCTCGTCCCTCGGCCTGATGGGCGCCTTGGGGGCCGGGCGTGCCGCCGCCGCCGACCTTGGGGGCGGCTATCGCGCCCTGGTGTGCATCTTCCTCTACGGGGGCAACGACTCCTTCAACATGATCGTGCCCCGGGACCCGACGGGCTATGCCGGCTACGCCGGGCCAAGGCGCGGCCTGGCGGTGCCCCTGGGCTCGGTCCTGCCCCTGCACCCGCCGGGGCATCTGGACCCCCTGGGGCGGGAGTTCGGCCTCCACCCGTCCCTGGCCGCCCTGCATCCCCTGTTCGAGACCGAGGGTCGCCTGGGGGTGGTGCTGAATGCCGGGACCCTGCGCGCGCCCCTGACCAAGGCCCAGTACCGTAGCGGTCAGGTGGCGGTACCCCCCGCCATCGGCTCCCACGACGACCAGCAGGTCCAGTGGCAGGCCCCCGGGTCGTTCGACCGGGACCTGGGCCTGACCGGTTGGCACGGGCGCCTGGCGGACCTGATGTACGGCGCCAACAGCGGGTTGGGGACCTTCACCAACATCTCCCTCGCCGGGGACAACGTCATCCAGGTGGGCGAGTCGGTGCTGCCCTTCTCGGTCTCCGGCAGTAGTCTGGACCTGCCCATCAGCCGCTATGCCGGCTCAGCCCTGGAGGGGCGGCTGCGCGATGGGGTCTCGCGGCTCCTGTTCGCCAGCCCCCATGTCCTGGCCAACGCCTACGGCCAAGTCAAGGACCGCGCCCTGGTGGCCAATGCCGCCCTGGCCCAGGCCCTGGCCGGTAGCGCCGCCCCAACAGGCTTCCCCAACACCCGGCTGGGCAACCAGTTGAGCACCGTGGCCCAGATCATGGCCGTGGCGCCCCAGATCGGCATACAGCGCCAGACCTTCTTCTGCGCCATGGGCGGCTTCGATACCCACAGCAACCAGAACGACAGCCAGCCCGGGCTGCTCCAGGAACTGGCCGAGGGGCTGCGCGCCTTCTACGACCACACAGTCGCGGCGGGCATGGCCGATCAGGTGACCAGCTTCACCGCCTCGGAGTTCGGCCGCACCTTCGCCATGAACGCCAGCCTGGGGACCGACCACGCCTGGGGCGGGCACCAGTTCGTGCTCGGCGGGGCGGTCAACGGGGACCTCTACGGGGTCATGCCGGACCTGGCCATCGAGGGCCCGGACGACATCGGCACCGGGCGCTTCATCCCCACCACGGCGGTGGACCAGATCGCCGCCACCCTGGCCCTGTGGTTCGGGGTCAGCCCGGCGGAGCTGCCCCTGGTGACCCCGAACATCGGCAACTTCGCCGCCGCCGACCTGGGGTTCATGGCGGGCTGAGGGGCTGGGGTTTGCCCCTGATGGAGGGTGGCCCCGGCCGCTGGTGCTGCTGGGGTTCACTCGCTGGCGGTCCGGCTGGATGGGGTGTTGTTTCCGACCGCATTTCGTAACGCATTCCTCACATCTGCCCACCTCGCGGGTCTGACCACCGTCGCTGCCGGCGGGGCTCGATCCAGACGCCTGTTGCGGCGGACCGCATCCAAGCGCGCCCGGTGACTTCTGCCGGCCAACTCCCGTCACCCGGGCGGGGATTCGGGGGGGCAGCTT
>DYRB01000361.1 GCA_020718945.1 Lamprocystis purpurea
GGCGCATCTCGGCCCCGTCGCCGGCCAGGTCCACGGCGAAGCCGGTGTCGGTGAGATAGGCGCACAGCAGGTCCCGCAGGGCGGGATCATCATCGACCACAAGGATGCGAGGGGTAGGGGTCATGGCCCCATCTTATCCGAGAACTCCGCGCTGCCGGGGGGCCGGATACAAGAAGATACAAAGCGATACAGGCCGCTACGGCGCTGACAATAGGGCGCTACAGGCGGCGTCGAGAATGGGCACCGTCAGAACCGAGGCAATCCCGACCATGAACCGCATGAATGTCCCCGCCCTGCTCTGTGTCCTCGCGGTCTCGACCTGGGCGCCGGCCCCGACCCTGGCCCAGGCCCTGGCCCAGGAGGTGGCACCGGAGAGGCCCGGGAAGCTGGATCTTTCCCTCCCGAAGCAGGCCCCGAGCCGGGCCTGGGGGGCGCCGGCCGGTACGGACGCCGCGAGGCTACCGGACTTGGGCGGGCAACCCAGCCGCCCCGGCGGTGTCGCCGGCCCAGGGCGGGGCGGCGGCCACCGCGGCGATCTGCCCTACGGCGCCGGCTACGAGGCCAGACGCGGCTTGGGTGGCGGAGCCGGCGGAGGCACCGGAGGCACCGGAGGCGGCGGTGGGCGCGGCATGGGCCCTGGCCGGGGGCGCTGAGGGCTGACACCCCATCAACTCGATTACTGAGGTAGACAGCATGAACAAGACGGCACTCATTACCCGCGTCGCACTGGTCGCCCTGACCACCCTCACCCTGGCGCTGGATGCCCAGGCCCGCGGGGGTGGCGGTGGCATGGGCGGCGGGGGTGGCACCCATCAGGGTTCCGGCGGCTATGGGCAATCCGGCGGCCAGGGCGGCGGCGGGCAGCAGGGCACCATGACCCAGACCCGCACCCGGGACCAGTCCCAGGGCGGCTCCGGTTCCGGTTCCGGTTCAGGGCAGCAGACCCGGGAGCAACGCCAGACGCGCACCCAGACCAGCGCCTTCTCGGACGACATGGCCCAGCGGCGGGCCATGCGCTAGGCGCGCCAGACGAGGGGGCGCATGCCCCTGACCGCTCCCCCGGGGACTTGCCGCGAAGAGCGGCGCCCGGCGGGTCCTGAAACCCCCGCTGACCCGGCAACCATCGACCCATTCTCCTGATCAACGAGGCATCACCATGAAAACCCGTATCTTCACCAGCACAATGATCCTCATCGCCTGCGCCGCCGCCCTGCCCGCCCTGGCCGGGGGCCCTGGCCATGCGGCCGGCCCGCAGAAGGCGCCGCGCGCCGCCGTGACGGTCCCGACCCTGAGCACCGAGGCAGCGGCCACCCTGCTCTGGATGCGTGAGGAGGAAAAGCTCGCCCGGGACGTCTATGTCCAGCTCTACCAGCGCTGGAAGAAGCCGGTGTTCTCCCAGATCGCCACCTCCGAGCAGCGCCACTTCGACGCCCTGGGCGTCAAGATCCGGACCTTCGGCCTGACCGACCCGGCCCTGCCGGTGGCCGGCCAGTTCACCGACCCGGACTTGCAGGCGGCCTATGACGACCTGATCGCCAGCGGCAAGCTGTCCTATGTCCAGGCCCTGACCGTGGGTGCGACCATCGAGGACATGGATATCCGCGACTTGCAGGAGGCCCTGGAGGTGACCACCGACCCGGCCCTCAAGACCACGTATCAGAACCTGCTGGAGGGGTCCAAGAGCCATCTGCGCGCCTTCGTCCGGTTGCTGCGCGCCCTGGGGGTGGAGTATGCCCCGCAGTACATGGACGAACTGTTGTTCGACGCCATCGTTGGGGTCTGACCACTGGCCGGCAAGCAGCCGGGCGGCGGACCCTCAAGCCTCCAGCAGACTGGCGTAGTGGGCCCGCAGCTTGGCCAGCTTGGGGGAGATCACCGCCTGGCAGTAACCCTGGAAGGGGTGCCGACGGTAGTAGTCCTGGTGGTAGTCCTCGGCCGGGTAGAAGGTCGGCAGGGGCGCGACCTGGGTGACTATGGGCCCATCCCAGAGCCCCAGGCCGTCCAGTTCGGCGATCAGGGCCAGGGCAACGGCCTGCTGGCCCTGGTCGTGGCAGAAGATGGCGGAGCGGTACTGGCTGCCCACATCCGCCCCCTGGCGGTCGGGGGTGGTCGGATCATGAATGGTGAAAAAGACCCGCAGCAGGGTCTCGAATCCGATCACCGAGGCGTCGAAGCTGACCTGCACCACCTCGGCGTGCCCGGTGGTCCCGGTGCAGACCTGGTCGTAAGTCGGGTCGGGCAGGTCGCCGCCGGTGTAGCCGGACACCACCGACTGCACCCCCTTGAGCCGCTGGAAGCCGGCCTCCAGGCACCAGAAGCAGCCGCCGCCCAGGGTCGCAGTCTCGATGGCCATGCGCTTTCACCTTAAATATCAATGGTTGACGTGGGTTTGTCAGGCACCGACTGGGCCAGTCGCCAGCGGTCCGGCGCCCGGCCTGCCATGCAGAGACAACGAAATGGTCGGAAATGTCTTGTCCGGGGGTTGACAAGGTACTCCACAATATAAGAAACTGTTTACGTACTGAATCACCTCCCCGGTGGTTCTTTACACTCCTCCATCCTCCT
The DNA here is from genome assembly GCA_020718945.1 of Lamprocystis purpurea. Lineage (GTDB taxonomy): Bacteria > Pseudomonadota > Gammaproteobacteria > Chromatiales > Chromatiaceae > DYRB01. The sequence continues at coordinate 2,566 of DYRB01000361.1, forward strand.
TTGGTGGTAACTTCCAGCGCGACGCCCCCCGTCGCGCTTTTTTTTTGCCTGCGAATCGGGCCCTTGGCGCGAAAGGGTCGGTCCCGGGGCAGGTCGTCGCGGCTGAAGCCGCTCCCACCTAGGGGCGCCAGGAGCGGAGCAAGTCCTCAACGCCCATCCCGCCGGGTCAGGAACATCGCATCCCCGTAGCTGAAGAAGCGGTAGCACTGGGCTACCGCATGGGCATAGGCGCCCAGGACCTGGGGATGGCCGGCGAAGGCGCAGACCAACATCAGTAGGGTCGATTCGGGCAAATGGAAGTTGGTCACCAGGGCGTCCACCACCCGGAAGCGGTAGCCGGGGCGGATGAAGAGCCGGCTGTCGCCGCTGTAGGGGCGCAGTTCGCCGCCTGCTGCCGCCGTCTCCAGGCTGCGCACACTGGTGGTCCCCACCGCCACCACCCGCCCCCCGGCCGCCCGGGTCTCGGCCACCCGGTCGCAGAGGGCCTGGTCCAGCTCCAGGTACTCGGCGTGCATGACATGGGTGTCCAGGTCCTCCACCCGCACCGGCTGGAAGGTCCCCGCCCCCACATGCAGGGTCAGCTCTGCGGTCGCCACCCCCTGCCGGCGCAGTAGATCCAGCATGGCCCCGTCGAAGTGCAGCCCGGCGGTGGGTGCGGCCACCGCCCCCTCGCGGCGGGCGAAGACGGTCTGATAGCGCTCCAGGTCCGCCAACCCGTCCGGGCGGGCTATGTAGGGCGGCAGCGGGACATGGCCGTGGCGCTGCATCAGGTCCGCGAAGCCCGCATCCAGGGCCCGCAGCATATACATCTCCCCCTCCCGACCCATGACCTCCAGGGCCTCCCCCCCGGGCAGCAGGATGTGCCCGCCGGGCTTGGGGGACTTGCTCGCCCGCACCTGGGCCAGGGCCAGGTCCGGGGCCAGCAGGCGCTCGAGCAGGACCTCCACCCGCCCGCCGCTGGCCTTCTGACCGAATAGCCGGGCGCGCATCACCCGGGTGTTGTTGAACACCAGCAGGTCCCCGGGGCGCAGCAGCCCAGGCAGGTCGGCGAAGCCCAGGTCGCGCAGGGCCCCGCTGGGCCCATCCAGGGCCAGCAGGCGGCTGTCCCCGCGCCCGGGCAAGGGGTGCTGGGCGATCAGTTCGGGGGGGAGGTCGAAGCGGAAGTCGGCGAGTCGCATGGGGCGCGATCAT
>DYRB01000362.1 GCA_020718945.1 Lamprocystis purpurea
CCGGGCTGGTCTTGTGCATCACCGTCTCGGTGAACTGCACCACCGAGGCGATCACCAGGATGAAGGCGATGGTGCTGAGGTAGACGATGTCCAGGGGCTGGAGTATGTACTCGTTCACCAGCCAGGCCAGGGCCGAGGACAGGGTGATGACGAAGGTGGTGGCCAGCCCCATGCCGAAGGCGGTCTCGAACTTCTTCGACACCCCCATGAAGGGACAGATGCCGAGGAACTTGACCAGCACGAAGTTGTTGACCAGAACGGTGCCGACCAGGATGAGGGCGTACTCTGTCATGGGTGCCTGGGTCCGGTGGGGTTTGGGGGCCTGTCCCCGCGGGTGGGTGCGGGGCAAAGCGCGCAAGTGTAAGTCCTTGTCGGGTCAGCAACAACCGTGGGGGTTTCGGGGCCGTTCCACGGCCTTCATTGCAGCGCAGCAAATGGTAACAAGGGCCCCGGGGACCTTGATTGACAATTGTCAGTCGGAACCAGAGTCAAAGTGTCAGGCCAAGGCGATCAGGACGACCCCCGCCAGCATCAGCACCCCCGCCGGGAACTGGGTGCGCAGCCCCGGCTCGCCGAAGAGCAGGGCCCCGTAGAGGATGCCGAACAGCAGACTGCTGCGCTTCACCGAGATCATGTAGGCCACCTCCACCCGTTGCAGGGCGAGGAAGTGGGTGTAGACCATCAGGGCGTTGAGCCCCACCACCGCCAGCACAGCGGCGAAGCGGCGGCCCGTGCCGCCGCCGGGTCTGTGCCCCAGGGCCCGCAGGACCCGGACCGGCCGGGTCAGGCCGAACAGGGCCAGGGCAGCCAGCCCCAGCAGGGCGAAATAGAGGGCCCCGAAGTGGTGCGGACCCAGGTAGCCCATGGCCGCCTTACCCATGGTCGAGGTCAGGGCGTAGATCAGGGCCACCGCCAGCATCATGCGGGAACCGGGCTGGTAGAAGACGGCGCGCAGGGGCTCGCCCCAACTGCGCCAATCGTCCGGCCGGGCGTGGCGGACATTGAGCAGCCAGGTCCCGCAGACCGTGAGGCAGACCCCGGCGGCCCCGGTGGGGGTCACCCGCTCCCCCAGCACCAGGAAGGCGGTCAGCATGACCAGGACCGGGGTGAAGGCCAGGTAGGGCAGGGTCTGGGACAGGGGGTGGTCGCGGATGGCCGTCATGTACAGGAGCATGGCGGCCAGCTCCAGGGGCAGCATGGCCGCAATCCAACCCCAGAAGGCCAGGGGCAGGTCGGTCAGGGGCGGCATGCCCAGGAGCAGCGGGGTCAGCAGCACCCCGGTCAGGGTGAAGCGGACCAGGGTCAGCTCCGCGGCCGAGTAGTCCGACAGCCAGGCCTTGGTCGCCGCGTCTGCCGAGGCCAGGGCAAAGGCGCAGATCAGCGCCAGGGCGAACCAGTCCATACCTGGGCACCTCCGCCGGGGTGTCTGGGCCTGGCCCAGGAGGGGTTTCGGTCACCCATGGGCATTGATGAACAACAGGTTGCGGGCGTCTGCATATGGCTCGGGGGCTGGCTCGGGGGGCTGGCGGGCTCAGGGGCATTGACGCGAGGCAGCGGGAGGGCGAGGTCATTTCCCTCCGGATTCGGGAGCCCCTGGTGGGGACCCGGTACTCGGACCCCTGCGGCCGGGGGTGGCAGCGGCTAGAATGCCGCGACATCATACCTATACGACCGGGCGGGGAGGCTATGCACATGCTGATCGGCGACCTGATGGCACAGAGCGGGGTCGGTTTCGGGACCAGCGGGGCCCGCGGGCGGGTGGAGGCCATGACCGACCGGGTCTGCTATGCGTACACGCTGGGCTTCGTCCAGTACCTGTTCGAGACCGGGGCCCTGGCCCAGGGCGGGGCGCTCGGCATCGCCGGGGACTATAGGGCCAGCAGTGGGCGCATCATGGCCGCCTGCGCCCAGGCGGTGACCGACGCCGGCTGTCGGGCCTGGCACCTGGGGCGCATCCCCAGCCCCGCCATCGCCGCCTTCGGCATCGCCCAGGGCATACCCACCCTGATGGTCACCGGCAGCCATATCCCGGACGACCGCAACGGCATCAAGTTCAACCTGCCCACCGGGGAGATCCTCAAGGACGACGAGGCGGGCATCCGCCGCCAGGCGGTAGACCTTCCGGGTGGGCTGTTCGACGCCGCAGGGGCCCTGGTCACCCCGGCCGATCTGGGCCCGGTGGACCCCGCCGCCTACGACGCCTATGTGGCCCGCTATCTGGGCTTCTTCCCGGCGGGGTGCCTCAGCGGGGTGCGGGTCGGGCTCTACGAGCACTCCAGCGTCGCCCGGGAGGCCCTGCTGGCGGTGCTCACCGGGCTGGGGGCGGCAGTGACGCCGTTGGCCCGCTCCGAGGCCTTCCTGCCCGTGGACACCGAGGCGATCCGCCCAGAGGACGTGGACCTGGCCCGGGGCTGGGCCGCGGGCGGGGGCTTCGATGCCCTGGTCTCCGCGGACGGCGATGGCGACCGTCCCCTGGTGGGGGACGAGCAGGGTGAGTGGCTGCGCGGGGACATCGCCGGCCCCCTCTGCGCCCGCTACCTGGGGGTACGTTCCCTGGTCACCCCGGTGAGCAGCAACACGGCGGTGGACAAGAGCGGCTGGTTCGACTTGGTGCTGCGCACCCGCATCGGCTCGCCCTATGTGATCGCCGGGATGCAGGCATTGCTGGCCAGCGGCCCGACGCCGGTGGCGGGCTACGAGGCCAATGGCGGCTTCCTCACCGCCGATGCCATCGAGCGCGACGGGCGGTCCTTGCCGGCCCTGCCGACCCGGGACGCGGCCCTGGTCGCCCTGGCCATCCTGTGCCTGGCCAAGGACCGGGGCCAGCGCATCTCGGAGCTGGCCGCCGACCTGCCGGCCCGCTTCACCCACAGTGATCGCATCAAGGAGTTCCCCACCGAACTGAGCCAGGCCCGTCTGGCGGCCATGCAGAGCGGCGACCTGGGGCGCGACCGGGACTCCGTGGAGGCCGTCTTCGGCGCCGCCTTCGGTAAGGTCGCCGGGTTGGACAGCACCGACGGGCTGCGCATCACCTTCGACAGTGGCGAGATCGCCCATCTGCGCCCCTCGGGCAACGCCCCGGAACTGCGCGCCTATACCGAGGCCGACAGCCCGCAGCGGGCGGCGGAGATGAATAGGATCTGCATGGAAGTCCTGGCTAGTTGGCGCCAGGGCGCGGCCGGGTAGGGCAGGGCGGGTTCGGCGGGCCCCTGGGGGCGGCGTCCCAGGGTCCCAGTTCGGGTATTCAGACGGCTGGGCGGATTGCCTCGGGGTTGAGCACCTCCATGGTGTCCTCCCCCATGGCCATGACCGCTATGCCGCAGCGGCTTGCCAGGGCCAGGACCCCGGGCTCCACCGCCAGGCTGGCCAGGACCCCGACCACCCGCTTACCGGCGTACTCAGGAAAGACCCGCGGCAGTTCGGCCAGTTTGTCCACGAAGGCGCCGACTTGGGCGGGGAGCAGCTTGGACTTGGTCTCGTTGACCAGGACGGCATCGGCACACACCACCAGGGCGTCGTACTCCCGGGTCTCGGCGTCGAAGTGGCGCACCACTCGCACCGCGAACAGGGATGGGCGGTCGCAGCCGAGCAACTCCGCCGCCACCCGGGGCAGGTTGGGCGCGACAATGTCCTCGACCAGGGTCCCCATCTTGTTGGCCAGGTCCCCCCACTGCTTGTTCATGCGCTGGCGGTCGCGGCGGGTCTCGTCTTTAAAGTCGGTCATCTCGTTCTTGAACTCCTTCATCTCGTCTTT
>DYRB01000013.1 GCA_020718945.1 Lamprocystis purpurea
TTTTCTCTTCCGTCACTGTCTCCCGGTACGCCTTGACCGTCCGCCGTATGGCTGGGAAGTGCCGGGCAACCGGGCAGTCCTGTGCCAGGGCCCTGGCTCGGCGCGCCTGGTCGGCCTCGGTGAGCCGACCGGCGAACACCAGTTCGGCGCCGCCGGTGATCGCTCGCACGTTCGGTTCGCCGGGCGCAGCGTCGCAGCGGCGCATGGTACAAAGTCGACTCCGAGATATTGCCGGCAGGGGCGCCGCGCATCTTCGTAGCCGATAGGGCGGAAGAGATCTTGCAGTAGGCCATGCATCGCCAGTGCGAGAGACGAGCGAGAGACGAGGGTCTTGACTCTTGCCTCTGGGCTAAGCCGAAGGGGCAACACCGTGGGGATAAGGGACCAGGGTCAGATATTTCGATCTGTCGGGCGGGCGCTTAACGTCCCTTAGCCGTCGCGAACACGTTCATGCTCGGTGACCGCACCTGGCCGACAGCCGCCGCCGACGGCCGGCCGCGGGTTGCCGGTTGCCCTGCCCAGGGTGCCCCTAGTCCCCCTGGGCGGCCGCCCAGAGCCGGGCGCGCAGACCGGCCTCGGTGGTGTGGCCCAGGGTGGCGAACCGGATACCCCCGGCACCGTCCACCACGAAGCTGGCCGGGACCGCCGGGACCCCCCAGGCCCCGGACAGGGCCCCGCCGGGGTCGGGCAGGACGGGAAAGCCCAGGCCCTGCTCGTCCAGATAGGAACGGATGTCCCGGGCATCGCCGGACTGCATGGCCACGGTGATCACCGGGTGGTCCCGGGCAATGGCGTCGATGCCGTCCTGACCCAACCGGCAGGTCGGGCACCAGGTCGCCCAGAAGTGGACCAGCACCGGCTTGCCGTCCGAGACTGCCGACAGCCCGGCCAGGCTGAACGGGGTGCCGTCCAGCAGGGTCCCAGCCAGGTCCGGGGCGGGTCCGCTGGCCATGGGGCGGGCCCGCCACCACTGCACCCCGAAGAAGATCGCCAGGATGACCAGGATCTGGACCAGCCAGGAGCGGTAGCTGCTGCGAGATGAGGTGGCCATGGCGTCAAGGCTGGGGTGGATGGTCCAGCAAGGTTAACCCAGCCCAGGCGCCGAAATCACCTGGGCCGCGTGGGCAGAGGCGGCGGTGGGAACGGGGCGGGGCGCCCTGGGGGTGCCCCGCCCCCCTGGGTCACAGGGCACAGCCCCGCTTGGTGCAGCGCAGGGTGCAGCCGCGGGCGTCGTTGATGGTGATGAGCCCGTTGCCGTCATAGTCGCGGGCGTCGCAGACCCCGCTGGCGGGCCGACCCTGATTACCCGAGATGGCAGTGATGTCGTTGCGATTGATGGCCCCGTTGGCGTCCAGGTCGCTGCCGTCGTCGCCCGTGAGTCGGAAGCCGACATAGGTGTTCCGAGCCCGGGTCCGAGACCCCGTCGCCGTTGTCCCGGTAGAGCTCGACCCGCACGCCGTTGAACCCGGGCTCGCCGTCGTCTTGGACGCCGTGCTCGTCGGTGTCGAGCCAGGCCCGGTTGCCGTACTCGGGCGGCTCCGGGGCCTGCACCGCGATGCCGACCTTGACCGGCTCCGAGGGCAGGAGCCTGGTCCCGCTGCCTACCACCTCGCCGCGGTAGCCATAGGAGTTCCAGGCGATCTCCCCGGAAGTCGGTGCCCCTATGGGGGCCTGGAGGGAGAAGGTGAAGGTGAAGGACTGCTGGGGCGCCAAGGTGATGTCGCCGAAGTCGAAGCGAATCGCCTGGACGCTGGCGCTGATCACGAGCTTGCTGACGCTGGGTCGCGGGAGGGTGGCGCCTTCGATGACGGTCACCGTGGCCGATCTGTTGCGGACCAGGGACGCGAAGCCGCTGCGGGCAGCGGTGTAGGTCGCCGCATTGACGACCTGTTGGCCGACGGTGACCGGGTTGCCGTTGCGATCCGTGCTGAGCAGGGTGGCGAGGTAACCGGAGGCGGTGGTGGAGCCGGTCAGGACGAAGCCGACCGGGACATTCGTGTACGTGTAGCGCAGGGCCGTGATCGCCTCGCCACCGCCCAGGCCCAGGGTCGAGACCGCCACGTCGGTGACTATGTTGGTGGCGAAGGGGGAGCCGGTCAGGCTGCGCCAGGTGGCATTGAGGTTGGTTTGGTACTCGATGGTCAGCGGGATGGAGCCGCCGAAGGGCTGACTGCCGGCGGACTGCTGACCGGCCCGGATGGAGGTCACCTGGAGCTGGGCCGGGATGTTGTCCACCACCGTCAGGCTGTCGTAGGGATAGCTGCCGTTGTTCTGGAACTCCAGGCGGTAGCGCAGGCTGGTCCCCAGGGTTGCGGTGGCGCTGGAGACGAGCTTGTTGTCGCTGCCCAGACCGAGCGCGGTCGAGGTCCCTATGGTAGGGGTGAGGGGTGCGGCGAGCGTGATCGGCACGGTGGCCCCCAACCGGGGTCCCGGTGAGGGCGGCGTTGTTGGTCACCGAGGCCCCGGCGGCGAAGGTGGCGGATGGGTAGCGCAGGATCAGGAAGCGCTCGGCGGTGCCGCCGCCGGAGACCTAGGTACCGATGTTCCAGGTCAGGGTCCCGCCGCTCGCCTCGCCCGAGTGGACCCCGCCGGTGGAGGCGGAGACGAAGACGGCCCCTGGGGGCAGGGTGTCCGTGAGCACGGCACCGGTGAGGTTCAGGATGCCGTTGGCGACGTTGGAAACGGTGCGCAGGCGGTAGACCACGTCCTGATCGAGGACCGGCGTACCCGAGGTGCGGGCCTTGGCCAGGGTGAAGTTGGGATTGGCGTCCGCCGTCACGGTGACGACATTGCTCGCCACCGGCGGGACATTGGTCCCCACGGCACTCACCTGGTTCGAGGTCTGGGTCTCGTCCGGGGTGGTCTTGTTCGGGAAGCGCACGATCAGCTTCACCTGGCCCGTGGTCCCGGCCTTGAGCACCGGCTTCATGGTCCAGGTGGCCGTGCGGGTCCCGGAGTTGTAAACGGCGGTCGCGGTGTTGATGTCGGCCAGGATGTCCCGGTACTCGACCTCGGGGGCCAGGATGTCGGTGATGACCAGCCCGTTGCAGTCGCCCGAGATCCCAGGGTTAGCGGCCAGCGGCGGGAGGCGGGGCCCCCCGGGGGCCGGACTCGGTTTGGCGGCGACCGATCAGGAGGGATGGGCGTGGTCACCCGTGGGGCGCCGCCTGGCCCCCGGGCACCTCGCCTCGGCGGTGTCGTGCGGCGAATCGCCGGTAGGCTAGGGCCAGGGCACCCAGGGCGAACAGGGCCAGGGGTTGGGGTTCCGGCGCCCCGAATACCAGATAGGCCTGGTTGTTTGCCCCTTTGATATCGATCAGGGGCGGGTCGTAGAGGGAGCCGAACCAAGTGGAACCGCCGGTGCCGGGGGTCTTCAGGGTGAAGACAACGCTCACCGCGAGCATTTCGTCCAGGCCGCCCTGGGGGATATAGAGCTAGCGCAATCGCGCCGGGCCAAAGCCCCCGCCATTTTCCGCTGCATGGCCCCTGCGCATGGGGGGGCGGTTGCCCGCGTCGGCCCCTGGCGGGACCTGGCCGGCACACCCGGCTACAATCGCCCCGGCACCACTCCAACCGAGGATCCGCCTTGTCCCGTTCCCTGACGACATCCCGGATGATCCGCATGGCCCTGGCCATAGGTGCGGCCCTGCTCCTGGGCCTGCTGCTGTGGGCCCTGCTGTTCGTCACCGACACCGCCTTCAGCGTCCTGGAGCGACTCAACCGCGGCCCCGGTTGGTTCCTATATCTCTACGGGGCCGGCTTTCTGGCGATCTTGGGGGCGGGGGGCACCATGCTCTGGCGCCTGCTGCGCCCTAGGCGCCGGGTGCCGGGGGAGGCCAAGCCGGAGCGCCCGCCGAGCCGGGAGGATCTGGATGCCCAGTTGGCCCGCGCCCAGGAGGCCGGGGTCGATGTGGCGGCGGTCAAGCGGGAATTGGCCCAACTGGCCAAGCGTAAGGCGGCCGGGCGCATCCACGTGGGCTTCTTCGGCGAGATCAGCAGCGGCAAGTCGTCCCTCATCCAGGCCCTGCTGCCCCAGGCCCAACTGGCGGTCGCCGCCAGCGGCGGGACCACCCGGGAGGTCGGCGAGTATTGCTGGCGCAGTGTCAGCGGCGACGAACTGGTCCTCACCGACATGCCCGGGACCAACGAGGTGGGCGCCGGGCTGGACGACCTGTCGCGCTCCGAGGCCATGCGCTCCCATGTGGTGGTCTATGTCTGCGACGGCGACCTGACCCGCTCCCAGTACGAGGACCTCCAGTCCCTGCTGGCCCTGGGCAAGCCCTGCATCGTCGCCCTGAACAAGACCGACCGCTATCGCCAGGAGGAACTGGACCTGATCCTGGGGCGGCTGCGCGAGCGTCTGGGCAAGCAGGCCCGGGTCGATCTGGTCGCGGTCCAGGCCGGGTGCAAGCGCGATGCGGTGCGCATCCTCCCGGACGGGCGGGAGGAGCCGGTGGTACTGGACCTGGCCCCCCGGGTGGACGACCTGCGCGAGGCCCTGCAACGCCACCTGGACGAGGACCTGGAACTACTGGAGCAGTTGCGCGACACCAGCGTCTTCGTCCTGGCCGCCCGTACCCTGGACCAGGCCCAGCGCAGCCATCGCAACGAGCGCGCCACCGAGATCACCCGCGACTATGCCCGCAAGGCCATGATCGGGGCCATGGCCGCGGTGGCCCCGGGTTCGGACCTGGTCATCCAGGGCTATCTGGGGGTGTCCATGGTCAAGGCCCTGTCCAAGCTCTACGACACCCAGGTCCGGCAGATGGACACGGACCTGCTGCTGGAACTGGTACAGAAGCGGGTGGCGCGCAGCACCACCATCATGCTGGCGGTGCTGGGCAATGCGCTCAAGGCCTTCCCGGGGATCGGCACCGTGGCCGGGGGCCTGGTCCATGCCGCCGCCTATGGCATGATCTTCGACTCATTGGGCCGGGCCGTGGCGGAGTCCATGGACAGCCGCGGGGCCCTGCGTCCGGCCCAGGCGGCCCAGGTCTTCGAAGAACGCCTGAAGGAAGGCCTCCAGACCTCCGCCTGGCGCTTTGCCCGGATGGCCCTGGACCTCAAGAAGGACGCCAAGCAGGGCCCTGGCCCAGGGCGCTGAGGCGAAGCCGCGTCCAGGGGGGGGTGCGGCTTCAGTCGCGAAATCCGTCCGGTGGGAGCGGCTTCAGCCGCGAAGTCCGAGGCCCGATGTCGAATTCAGCGCTTGTAGGCGCGGGCAAAGCGGTGGGTCTGCCGCACCTCCCTGCTCATGACTGAGGGCTGCGCGGCACAAAGGCCGTGGCCTCCTCCCGCGGCTCGGCCATGGATATCAGGCTACTCTCAGGCTTGCCCTGGGTCTCCGGCTGGCCTAGGATCAATCGCGCTCGCCGCCCCGAGGACGGCCTGACCCATCCCCACCCGCTGCCCCCACACCCGGGGCCAGCCCTTCGTTTCAGCCATCGATGAGGTTCCACTGATCGCCGTGACCCTCAAGCTGGATAGCCTCGATTCAAGCATGCTGGCCGAGGCGGTTGGCCTCGGCGGCCCCAGGATTCGGTTCGGCGGCCCTGCCGGGGTTGTCCTCCCGGGACCCGATGCCGGGGTCAGCCCCAGGCAACCCACCAAGGGTCTTGCACCGCTGCGAGCGGCCGGTGCCCTTGCCCTCCTGTTCGTCCTCGCCACACTGGTTTGCCCAATGGGGGCCTGGGCTGAGGGAGGTCGGGGTGAGCCGGTCCTGCCCATACCCCGGGACCCGGGGCAGGACCCGGGCAAGGTCGCCTTGGGGGCGCGGCTCTTCCAGGACCCGCGCCTGTCGGCGGACAACACCCTGAGCTGCGCCTCCTGCCATCGCCTGGCCGAGGGCGGTGCGGACGGGCTGGCCAGATCCGTCGGTGTGGGCGGCGCCCTGGGGCCCATCAAGGCCCCCACGGTCTACAACAGCGGTTTCAACCTGACCCAGTTCTGGGACGGCCGGGCCGCGTCCCTGGAGGCGCAGGTGGCCGGTCCCATCCACAACCCCCTGGAGATGGCCTCGAATTGGGCGCAGGTCCTGGGTAAGCTCAGGGCCGACCCGGGTTACCCCGCCCAGTTCGCCGCCCTCTACCCGGACGGTCTAACCCCTGCCAACATCGAGGATGCCATTGCCGCCTTCGAGCGCAGCCTGGTGACCCCGGACTCGCCCCTGGACCTTTGGCTCGCCGGGGATGCGACGGCCCTGACCCCGCAGGCGTTGCGCGGCTATCGCCTGTTCAAGTCCTACGGCTGCGTCGCCTGCCACCAGGGGGTCAATCTGGGGGGCAACCTGTATCAGCGCATGGGGGCCCTGGGGGACTACTTCGGCGACCGCGGCACCGTGGTGGGCCCGGCGGATCTGGGGCGCTTCAATGTCACCGGCGACCCCGAGGACCGCCACCTGTTCAAGGTCCCGGGGCTGCGCCTGGCGGCCCTGACGCCGCCCTATTTCCACGACGGGAGTGCCCCGACCCTGGAGGAGGCGATCCGGGTCATGGCCCGTTATCAGCTCGGGCGCACCATCCCCCCGGGGGACATGGCGGACATCGCGGCCTTCCTCAGGTCGGCGGTGGGCCGGCATCCCCTGTTGACGCCATGAGGGTCGGCGTCGCCACGCTCGTTCAGTACCTGCTGCTTCTGGCCATAGGGCTGGTGGTCTGGGGCTACGTCCAGTCCCGCGCAGAGGACCTGCGCCTGCACAACCAACGCCTGGACCTGCTGTTGCGCCTGGAGCGGGTCGAGGGGTCCCTCGACCGCGACATCCTGCAGGTGGCAAGCTTCCAACTCTTGCAGTACGACCCCCTGGTGAGGGCCCAGCGGGAGTTACGCGAGGTCCTGGCCCAGGTCGAGGCGTCAGAAGGGGCCGCGCAGCAGACCGCGGCCTTGAGCGCGGATTATCGCAGGGCCCTGGATGCCAAGCTCGACCTGCTCGAACATATCAAGTCCCGCGCCGCCTTGGTACGCAACGGACTCCTCTATTTGCCCCTGGCGGCGGCGGATCTGCACCTGGACCCGGTGGCGAACCTGCTCAACGACCTCCTGCGCTACAACCTCCTGCCAGGGACCCTGGAGGCCGAGGACCTTGCCGTCCGTCTGGAGGCATTGGACCTGCTCTCGGACCTCGGCCCCGACGAGCGACCCCTGTTGGACAACCTGCTGCACCACATGCGCGCCAACCTGGGCCTGACCGCCGAGGTCCAGGCCCTGCGTGAGGCCTATCTCGAGGTCCCCACCGACGACCGCCTGGCAGATTTCTATCGCGCCTTTCAGGGCCAGTACGAGGCCCAGACGCGGTGGGCGGAGCGGGTCAGCCTGCTGCTTTTGGCGTTGACCGTCGTCCTGTTTGCCGGCCTGGGCGTTGCCATCAGACGCCTGGCGGAGACCGGCCAGCGGGCAGAGCGGGCCTGGACCCAGTTGCGGGACGCCGTCGAGAGCCTTTCCGAGGCCTTCGCCCTGTTCGACCCCCAGGGCCGGCTGGTCCTCCACAATGGCCGCTATCGGGCCTTCTATCCCTGGTTGGCGGGGACCCTGGCGGCGGGGCCGACCCTGGCCCGGGTCCTGGAGGGGCACCGGGCCCATGACGCCTTCGCCCCCGATGGCCCCCCCGGGCCCCGTGACCCCGAGACCTTGACCGGGGGCTACCTGGAACACCTGCGCGACGGGCGCTGGTATCTGGCCAGCGACACCCGCACCTCCACCGGCGAGACCGCCTGCGTGCGGGTGGATGTGACGCAGGCCAAGCGGGCCGAGGCACAGTTGACCAAGCTCTACCGTGCCATAGAGCAGAGCCCCGCCTCGGTGCTCATCACGGATGCCGAGGGTTGCATCGAGTACGTCAACCCGAAGTTCGAGGAGGTCACCGGCTACTGCGCCGCGGAGGTCCTGGGCCAGAACCCGCGCATCCTCAAGTCCGGGGACAAGTCCCCGGCGGATTACAAGGACCTCTGGGACACCCTGACCGCGGGCCAGGTGTGGCGCGGGCAGTTCCACAACCGGCGCAAGGACGGGACCATCTTCTGGGAATCGGCATCCATCTCCCCGGTGCGCGATGCTCAGGGGCGCACCACCCACTTCATCGCGGTCAAGGAGGACATCACGGTGCGCAAGCGCGTTGAGGATCAACTGCGCATGAATGCCACGATCTTCGACACCATCAGTGAAGGGATCATGGTGACCGGGAGCGACAATCGCATCAAGACCGTCAACCCGGCCTTCAGCCGCATCACCGGCTACGAGGTCGAAGAGGTCATAGGTCGGCGCCCTTCGCTACTGGCATCCGGGCGTCACGACGCCGGTTTTTACGAGGAGATGTGGCGGGCCCTGCTCACCGGCGGTTATTGGAGTGGGGAGGTCTGGAACCGGCGCAAAGATGGGAGCGTATACCCCGAGTGGCTCTCGCTGGCGGCCATCCGCGATGCCCAAGGGCAGATCCAAGAGTACGTCGGGGTCTTCTCCGACATCACCCGGCGCAAGGAGAACGAGGAGCAGATCCGCCGTCAGGCCAACTATGACGCCCTCACCGGGCTGCCCAATCGCACCCTTCTGGTGGATCGCCTGGATCGGGCCATGGCCGCGGCCCACCGGGAGAGGACCAAGGTGGGGCTATTGTTCATCGACCTCGACCGCTTCAAAGGGGTCAACGACAGCCTGGGCCATGTGGTCGGCGATGAGCTTTTGCAGCAGGTTGCGCGGCGTCTGCTCGCCGGCCTGCGGGAGACGGACACCGTCGCCCGCTTCGGCGGGGACGAGTTCGTCGTGGTCCTGGAGGGGCTGCATCAGGCGAGCGAGGCCGCCCAGGTGGCCAAGACGCTCATTGCGGCGGTGGGGGTCCCCTTCGAGCTGGCGGGGCGAGAGATATTCATCGGGGCCAGCGTGGGCGTCACCCTGTATCCTGACGACTCCATCGATGCCGACACCATGCTGCGCAATGCCGACATGGCCATGTACCGGGCCAAGGATGCCGGGCGCAACACCTGCGAGTTCTTCACCCTGACCATGAACGAGGAGGTCCAGGCCCGGATTGATCTTGAGCGCGACCTGCGCCAGGCCCTGGAGCAGGGGGCCCTGCACCTCGACTACCAGCCCATAGTCGCGTCCACCACCGGGCGCATGGTGGGGGTCGAGGCCCTCCTGCGTTGGCGCCGCCCCGGGATCGGGTTGGTCCCCCCGGACCTGTTCATCCCCCTGGCAGAGGAGACCGGCCTTATCGCCCCCATTGGTCACTGGGTTCTGCAACAGGCCTTCGCCCAGTGCGCCCAGTGGGGCCGGGCCGGGCTCGGGATACGGGTCAATGTCAACCTCTCCAGTCGCCAATTGGCCCTGGGGCTCGACGTTGAGGAACTGCGCGCCCTCCTTATGCAGGCCGGGGCTGAACCCGGGTCTATCACCCTGGAGATCACCGAGACCCTGATGCTCGATGGGACCGCCACCACCGAGGCTTGGCTACAGGCGGTCAGGGGGCTTGGGCTGGGGCTTGCGGTGGACGACTTCGGGACTGGTTATTCGTCCCTGAGTTACCTCAAGCGCTACCCCATGGACACCCTCAAGATCGACCGCAGCTTCGTGCAGGGCCTCCCGGGCGACCGCGAGGACGTCTCCCTGGTCCAGGCCATCCTCGCCCTGGCCCGCAGCCTTGGACTGCGGGTGGTGGCCGAGGGGGTGGAGACACAGGCCCAAAGGGCGTTTCTCAGTGCAAACGGGTGTGACTACATGCAGGGGTGGCTTTTCAGCCGGGCCGTATCGGCGGGGGCCATTCCCGATTTGGCAGCGCGCGACTGGCCCGGCCGCCTGGCCGGGGAGGCGGGTCAGGCAGACTGTCAGCGCCCGGATGGCCTGGGGCTTTGAGGAGCACCTGAGTGAAGATCTCCAAGCGTCTGCGTGGCGTTCTGCGCGACTGGCCCTGGACATCAAGAGGGACCGAGGGCCAGGGCGGTGAGCCGCCGGAGACAACCGGAACGGGGCCGGACCTGGGCGAGCGGCTGCGCCAGGCCATGACCGAGGTCCAGGGGCGGGCCACGGAGGCCGGGGCTCAACTGGGCGAGGGCATCAGGCAGGCTATCGGGCAGTTGTCCGAGCGCCTGACCCAGCCGGCCCAGGCGGAGCCCCCGGAGGGGGCGGACGCGGCCTGGGCCGATGCCTCCCAGGGGTCGGCCGAGGTCAGGCCGGGCACCAAGC
Organism: Lamprocystis purpurea; assembly: GCA_020718945.1. GTDB lineage: Bacteria > Pseudomonadota > Gammaproteobacteria > Chromatiales > Chromatiaceae > DYRB01. The sequence goes on from DYRB01000013.1 coordinate 10,168, forward strand.
CGCTGACCCCCGAGCCCGCCAAGGCCCCCAAGGCCGCCGATGTCGGAGGGACGCGCCGGGCGGCCCGCCCGGCCGCCGCCGTCAAGGCAGAGGGCGCCGGGGCCCAGCGGGCCCCGGCCAAGCCCCGCCATGCCGGGAGGCGCAGCCCCAAGGCCAAGCCCCCGACGACGGCCCCCCAGGTCGAACCCGGCGCTAAGAGCCCGGCGACGCCACGCAATGCCCTGGTCCTGATCCCTGAGTCCCCCGAGGCACCGGCTGTCGGCGGGCGGGCCAGCGCCCAGGCCCCCGGACCGACCGGCCAGGCGACCGCCCGCAAAGGACCCGTCAAGCGCCCCCTGGGGCCCCGTACCCGCGGCGACACCCACCTGGACCTGGCCCGGGAGAGCCTGCGCGACCTGGTCCAGGACCAGCGCATCCCGCCGGAGGTGCGCGACGCCCTGGCGGAGGACTATGCCCTGGTCGAGGCCATGCTGGAGAAACTGGAGCAGGGGCACATCCATGTGGCCGCCTTCGGCCGGGTGAGCGTGGGCAAGTCCGCCACCCTCAACGCCCTGCTCGGGGAACGGCGCTTCTCCACCAGCCCGCTCCACGGCGAGACCAAGGCCAGCCAGATGGGGCACTGGGATGAGTACGACGCCGGCGGCATCTTCCTGGTCGATACCCCTGGGCTCAACGAGGTCGAGGGTGAGGAGCGCGAGCGCCTGGCCCACGAGGTCGCGTCGCGCTCCGACCTGATCCTGTTCGTGGTGGACGGCGACCTCACCGACACCGAGATCCGTGCCCTGCGGGTCCTGGTGCGGATGCAGAGGCCCATACTGCTGGTGTTCAACAAGGTGGACCGCTACACCCGGGCGGACCGGGACCTGGTGTGCACGGCCATAGCCCGCCACACGGCGGGCTTCATAGACCCGCGCAACATCGTCTGCATCAGCGCCCTGCCGGCGGAGCGCCTGATCGTCACCGTGGACGAGCAGGGCCGGGAGACCCAGTCCCTGCGCCAGGACCCGCCGGACGTCGGCGCCCTGCGCACCAGGCTGTGGGAACTCCTGGAGACCGAGGGCAAGACCCTGGCGGCGCTCAATGCCACGCTCTTCGCCAGCGACCTGAGCGATCAGGTCGCCCAGCGCATCCTCAAGGTCAAGCGCAAGCTGGGCCAGCGCCTGATCCGCAGCTATTGCATCGCCAAGGGGGTGGCGGTGGCCCTGAACCCCATCCCGGTGGCCGACCTGCTGGCGGCCCTGGCCATGGACGTGGGCATGGTGGTCCATCTGTCCCGCCTGTTCGGCCTGCCCCTGTCCCGGCGGGAGGGCGGGGCCCTGGTCAAGGTGATCGCCACCCAACTGACCCTGTTGATGGGGACCGTGTGGGCGGTCAACCTGATCTCCTCGGCCTTGAAGCTCGGCACCGGCGGCCTGTCCACGGTCCTGACCGGGACCGCCCAGGGGGCCGTGGCCTACTACAGCACCTTTGTGGTCGGCCAGGCGGCGGAGGTCTACCTGGCCCAGGGGAAGTCCTGGGGGGAACTGGGACCCAAGCAGGTCATCCGCGGCATCCTGGAGGGCATAGACCGCGACTCGGTGCTGGCCCAGGCGCGCACCGACATAGCCGCGCGGCTGCGGCGGAGTTCGTGATGGTCCGCAAGTGAACGCAACGGGTGTGTCGCATGGGGGTGAATGATGGCCAAGGCTTCGGGACAGTTCGCGGGACAGGCACATGCGACCCTGGACACGCCCCTGGGCCCCTTGGGCCTGACCTGGGCGGACGGGGCCCTGCACGGGGTGGACCTGGAGCCCGACGGGAGCGGGGCAGGGCAGGGGGTCCCTGCGGCGGTGGCCGAGGCCCTGGCAGGCTATTTCGCCGACCCGAGCCGCCCCTGCGACCTGCCCCTGCACCTGGCGGGGACCGAGTTCCAGCAGCGGGTCTGGGCCGCCCTGAGGGCCATCCCCCCAGGTCGTACCCGCACCTATGGGGACCTGGCCGCGGAACTGGGCACCAGCGCCCGGGCGGTGGGCGGGGCCTGCCGGGCCAATCCCTGTCCCATCCTGGTACCCTGCCACCGGGTAGTGGCGGCGACGGGCCTGGGCGGATTCGCCGGGGACCGCAGCGGGCGCAAGCTCGCCATCAAGCGCTGGCTGCTGGGGCATGAGGGGGTCCGGGTTCAGGCATGAACGACGAGCGGGCGGTCATAGAGCACTTCGCCGACATCCTGTGGATGGAACGGGGGCTGAGCGCCAACACCCTGTCCGCCTACCAGTCGGACCTGCGCGCCTTCACCCTCTGGCTGGGCCGCGAGCGGGGCCGCGGCCTGGTGGAGGCGGGGCGGTTGGACCTGCTCGATTACCTGGCCGTCCTGTCCCTGGCCGGTCGCAAGCCGCGCTCCGCCGCCCGCCTGGTGTCCTGCCTGCGCCAGTTCTACCAGCACCTGCTGCGCCAGGGCCTGATCCATGAGGATCCGAGCGCCCGGCTGGATGCCCCCAGGTTGGGCCGGCCCCTGCCCAAGACCCTGACCGAGGCGGAGGTCGAGGCCCTGCTCGCCGCCCCCTTTACCGACGAGCCCCGCGGCCTGCGCGACCGCGCCATGCTGGAGGTGCTCTACGCCACCGGGCTGCGGGTCACCGAGTTGGTCACCCTGACGCCTGAGTCCGTGAGCCTGGTCCAGGGGGTGGTGCGAGTGGTCGGCAAGGGGGGCAAGGAGCGCCTGGTTCCCCTGGGGGAGGAGGCGGTGGGCTGGCTCCAACGCTACCTGGCCGAGGGGCGCCGGGACCTGCTCCAGGGCCGGGTGTGCGGCTACCTGTTTCCCACCTCGCGCAGTTGTTGCATGACCCGCCAGGCCTTCTGGCTGCTCATCAAGCGCTACGCCCTGGGGGCGGGCATCGCCAAGGCCCTGTCACCCCACACATTGCGCCATGCCTTTGCCACTCACCTGCTCAATCACGGGGCGGATCTGCGGGTTGTGCAGATGCTCTTGGGTCACAGCGACCTGTCCACCACCCAGATTTACACCCATGTGGCCCGGGAGCGCTTGAAACAGGTCCATGCCCGCCACCATCCACGGGCCTGAGGGGTGGCAGCCAGGGTCAGCATTTTCCTACAGTCGCCCTGGGCTTACCGGGTGGCATTGGCGACCGGCTTCCACTAACCTACCCAGCTTTCCGCCCAGCTCAGGGGTTAGGCTTTCGATGCCGTCGTTCGATGTAGTCTCCGAGGTCGATCTGCAAGAGGTCCGTAACGCCGTGGACCAAGCCAACCGTGAGCTGGCCACCAGGTTCGACTTCCGCAACGTCAAGGCCAGCTTTGAGCTGAGCGGCGAGGAGGTGAAGCTCCAGGCGGAGCAGGAGTTTCACCTTCAACAAATGATGGACATACTTCGCCAGAAGCTGGTCAAACGGCAGGTCGATCTGGCCTGCATGGAGTCCAAAGACCCGGTCTGCCAGCTCAACAGTGCCCGCCAGCAGGTGGTCATACGCCAGGGTATCGACACCGAGACCGCCAAGGACATGGTCAAGGCCCTGAAGGCCGCCAAGCTCAAGGTGCAGGCCCAGATCCAGGGGGAGCAGCTGCGCGTCACCGGCAAACAGCGCGACGACCTGCAACAGGCCATGGCCAGCCTGCGCGCCGGGGACTGGGGCCGCCCCCTTCAATTCACCAACTTCCGCGACTGAGGAATCTTCGATGTTCAAACCCCTTCAATCCCTGCGCGCCTGGGCCCCGGTGATCGGCGGCGTCCTGGCCCTGTGCGGCACCGCCGCCCTGGCCGACGAGGCCGCCACCGTCAAGGCAGCGGTCGCCAAGGCCCTGCCCGAGGTCAAGGTAGACAGCGTGACCGCCTCGCCCATCGCCGGGCTCTACGAGGTCATGGTCGGCACCCAGATCATCTATGTGACCGCCGACGGCCGTTACTTCGTCGATGGGCGCATCGTCGATCTCAAGACCCGGGAGGACCTCACCGAGCCGCGCATGGGCGCCGTGCGCAAGGCCACGGTGAATGCGGTCCCGGAGAAGGACATGCTCATCTTTGGCGCCCCCAAGTACGACCACACCGTCACCGTCTTCACCGACATCGACTGCCCCTACTGCGCCAAGCTCCATGCCCAGATGGACAAGTACCAGGCGGAGGGCATCCGGGTGCGCTACCTGCTCTACCCGCGCGCCGGTGCCAAGTCCCCATCCTACGACGAGGCGGTATCCGTCTGGTGTGCCGAGGATCGCCATCAGGCGTTGACCGATGCCAAGGCTGGGAAGAAGATTCCCGCCAAGACCTGTGACAACCCGGTGGACGAACACATGGCCGTTGGCCATCAGGTAGGCATCAGTGGTACCCCTGCAATCATGCTGGAGACCGGCGAGATCATCCCTGGCTATGTGGAGCCCAAGCGGCTGGCCCAGATGATCGCCCGGGCCAACGGCAACTAGCCACATGTGGCGGGACCGTCTCCAGTACAGTTGGCGCAGCGAAGTCGGGCTGGTGCGCAGCCGTAACGAGGACGCCGTGGCCGTTCACCCGGACCTCGGGCTGGTGGTGGTGGCGGACGGCGTCGGCGGCTCCAGTGCTGGGGACGTGGCCAGCCGCCTTGCCGCGGACGTGATCAGCGGTCGCTTCCAGCGCCAGACCCCCCAGCGGGGCGATCCGGAGAAGGCCCGGCTGTTCGTCGAGGCGGCGGTGGAAGAGGCCAATGTGGCCATCTGGGAATGGTCCCAGCGCCGCGAGGAGTGCCTAGGGATGGGCACCACCGTGGTCGCGGGCTTCTGCGGCCGCAACTGGCTCGCCTTCGCCTATGTCGGCGATTCGCGGCTCTACCTGCTGCGCGACGGGCTCCTCACCCAGATCTCCCGGGACCACTCCTTCATCCAGGAGGTGGTCGATCAGGGGTTCTTCCGCTCCATGGAAGAGGCCCGGCGCTACGGCATCAGCGACAACATCCTCACCCGAGCCCTGGGCTCCAACACCCAGGTCAAGGTCTCCTCCGACGTGGTCGAGATCCACCCCGGCGACCTCTTCCTGTTCTGTACCGATGGCCTGAGCGGTATGATCCCTGACCCCTGGCTGCAACAGATCCTCAAGGCCGGGGCCGGCCAGGAACTGGATGCCCTGTCCAGTACCCTGGTCCAGGTCGCCTGCGAGCGGGGCGGCGGGGACAACATCACCCTGGCCCTGGTGCGGGCTGGGCGCAAGACGGACTGACGCGCTGGGCTGTTCCCCAGCCCGGGCCCAGGCGGCCGGGGCTGGCGCCGATCAGCGTGGCCCCAGGACGCGCAGGTGCCCGGTCACCTCCTCGCGGTCGTGGTAGAGCTGCTTGAAACGCAGCCTGGCCTCGATCCCGACCCCGGCCAGCCGCTGTTCGATCAGGGCGCGGCAACGCTCGACCTCCTCGTAGCGCTTCTTCATCGGCAGCTTGAGATTGAACATGGCCTCGCGGCACAGGCGCCCAGCGCCCCAGTCCGCGACCAGGGCGGCGATGCGCGCCGGCTGCTCCACCATGTCGCATACCAACCAGTCCACCGGGCGCTGCGGGCGGAACCTGAATCCGTCGGCGCGCAGGTGCTCGACCAGGCCGCTGGCCATCAGGGCCGGGTCCATGGGGCCGTTATCCACCGCGGTTACATGGATCTGTCGCTGGACCAACTGCCAGGTCCAGCCGCCCGGGGCGGCGCCCAGGTCCACGGCGGTCTGCCCGGCACGTAGCCGCTCGGCGGCCTGAGGACCGCCGACAAACTCCAGAAAGGCCTCCTCCAGCTTCAGGGTCGAACGCGACGGCGCGGCCCGCGGCATGCGCAGCCGAGGTATGCCCATGGGCCAGGGGGATGCCTGGTCCGGCAGCGAGTAGCCGAGATAGGCCGTCGCCGAATCGATGAAAAAGGCGTGCAGGCGCGGCAGGGCGGGCCCGTCCCCGAGCTTGCCCGCCCCGTGCAGGGCCAGGCGGAAGGGCTTATCGAACTTCTTGAGGAAGGTGGAAAGCTCCTTGGCCTCGTTGGTATCCGCAGTCTCTAGCCAGACCTCCGAGAAGGGCCCGCCCAGGGCCGCGGCGACGGCCAGCAGGGGGCCGATGCGGTCGCCGGCCGGGAGCCCGGTCACCTGGGGTGCGGCGAAGATCAACTGGCGGGCAAAGACGAGTTCCCGCCAGCGCAGCCGCTCCAACAGCCGGGGGAGCGTCGCCGGGTCGTGCAGGTGGAAGCTGACATAGGCGCTGTCCGCGGCCGCCCTGGCATAGCCCGGGGCACCGAGGCGGACCGCGGTGGCACAGATCTCGGCGGCGCACTCCTTTTCGAAGCCGCCACGGCAGTAGAGGATGAGGGTGTC
>DYRB01000363.1 GCA_020718945.1 Lamprocystis purpurea
ACCAAGTCCCCGTAGTGGGGGAAGCGGAACTCCAGGAAGGGCTCGAACCAGGCCAACTCCAATGGATAGCCGGCGCGGCGGATGTCGCAGATCACGTCGGCGAAGTCCTGGCGCGCGAAGTGGGGCAGCAGGAAGCGGTCGTGCAGCTCGGTGCCCCAGCGGATGGGCTTGCGGTTGTAGGGCTCCTTCCAGAAGCGCGCCACCAATGTGCGCAGCAGCAGCATCTGGGCCAGGGACATGCGGGCATGGGGCGGCATCTCGAAGCCGCGGAACTCGATCAGCCCCTGGCGCCCGGAGGCGGAGTCCGGGGAATAGAGCTTGTCGATGCAGAACTCGGTGCGGTGGGTGTTGCCGGTCACGTCCGCCAGCAGGTTGCGCAGCACCCGATCCACGATCCAGGGCTGGGGGACCTCGCGCTGGATCTCACTGGGGGGCATCTGCTGGAAGGCAATCTCCAGGTTGTACAGGCTGTCGTCCCGGGCCTCATCCACCCGCGGGGCCTGGCTGGTGGGGCCGATGAACAGCCCCGAGAACAGATAGGACAGGGACGGGTGGTGCTGCCAGAAGGTGATCAGGCTCTGCACCAGGTCAGGGCGACGCAGCAGCGGGCTGTCCGCCGGGGTGGGCCCGCCCAGGGTGACATGGTTGCCCCCGCCGGTGCCGGTATGGCGCCCGTCGAGCATGAACTTCTCGGTCCCCAGGCGGCACAGCCGGGCCTCTTCGTAGAGGATCTGGGTGTCGCGGACCAGTTCGTCCCAGGCATAGGCCGGGTGGACGTTGACCTCGATGACCCCGGGGTCCGGGGTGACGGCGAGCTTGCGCAGGCGATAGTCCTTGGGCGGCTCGTAGCCCTCCAGGATCACCGGGGTGCGCAGGGCCGCGGCGGTGGCCTCGATACAGGCGACCAGGTCCAGCCAGTGCTCCAAGTGGGTGAGCGGGGGCATGAAGACATAGAGGCGCCCGTCGCGGGGCTCCACGCAGAGCGCGGTACGCACCAGGGTCGGGGAGGTCTCGTCGTCGCTGGCCAGGGGTTGGGCCCGGACGTCCTGGCGCGCCTGGGTCTGGGCCGCCGGCGAGCCGAAGCGGGTATAGCGCAGGGAGGGGCTGCCCGGATAGGCGTGCTGCTCCTGGAGCCCGTGGGGCTCTGGGCCCGCCGGGGTATAGAGGGAATAGCGCCGGGCTACCTCGTCGTAGGGACGGCCCAGCGGGCCTCGGGGCTCGAAGGGGTTGCGCTCCGGCGAGGTATCCAGATCGCCCTCGGGGACATAGGGCAGGGCATCCAGGGGCAGGCGGAAGCCCATGGACGAATCGCCCGGGATCAGGAACAGGTTGCCGTCGCGGAAGGTCCAGCGCCCGCTCTGCCAGCCGCCGCCGGGGTGCAGACCGGACCAGCGGAGCGGCAGGACATAGCCGGCCACGGCGTCGAGCCCCTGCTGGAAGACCCGGGCGATGCGGGCCCGCTCCAAGGGGTCCTTGAGCTTGCTGCCCAGGGGATCGACGTTGGCCGGCAGGCGCGCCTCCTTCCACAGGTAGTAGAAGACGTCCTCATGGGCCGGCAGGGCGTACTCGGGACGCACCCCCAGGTGCTGGGCCAGGGTGCGCACGAAGGTCTCGGCCTGGGTGGGCCCGTAGCCATAGGTCCGCCGCTCCTGGGCGAACAGGGCCGGGTCGCGCCACACCGGCTCACCGTCCGCCCGCCAGAAACAGGACAGGGCCCAGCGCGGGAGCTGCTCCCCCGGGTACCACTTGCCCTGGCCTATGTGCAGCAACCCGCCCGGGGCGAAGCGCCCGTGCAGGCGCTCCAGCAGGTCCTCCGCCAGGCCCTTCTTGGTCGGGCCCATGGCCGCGGTGTTCCACTCGGCCCCGTCCATGTCATCGATGGAGACGAAGGTCGGTTCCCCGCCCATGGTCAGGCGCACGTCGTTGTCGAGCAGGTCGCGGTCCACCTGATGGCCTAGGGCCTCGATGGCCTGCCACTGCTCATCGGTGTAGGGCTTGGTGACCCGCGGGTCCTCGTGGATGCGGGTGACCCGGTTGTGGAAGTAGAAGGTCACCTCGCACTTGTCCGTCGCCCCGGTGATGGGGGCCGCGCTGACCGGGTCAGGGGTGCAGGCGAGCGGTATGTGGCCCTCGCCGGCGAAGAGCCCCGAGGTCGGGTCCAGCCCGATCCAGCCGGCACCCGGCACATAGACCTCGGCCCAGGCGTGCAGGTCGGTGAAGTCCGCCTCCGGCCCCGAGGGGCCGTCCAGGGACTTCTGGTCGGCGGTCAACTGCACCAGGTAGCCGGACACGAAGCGCGCCGCCAGGCCCAGGTGGCGCAGGATCTGCACCAGCACCCAGGCCGAGTCGCGACAGGAGCCCAGGGCCCGGCCCAGGGTCTCCTCGCAGGTCTGGATGCCGGCCTCCATGCGGATGGTGTAGCCGATGTCCCCTTGCAGGCGCTGGTTGAGCGCCACCAGGAAGTCCACGGTGCGGGTCTTGCTGCGGTCCACCTTCGCCAGCCAGGCCTTGAGCAGGGGGCCGCCCTCCTTGACCTCCAGGTAGGGGACCAGCTCTTTGGCGACCTGGGCGTCGTACTGGAAGGGGCAGAAGTCCGCGTACTCCTCCAGGAAGAAGTCGAAGGGATTGATGGTGACCAGTTCCGCGATCACCTCGACCTCCACCGAGAAATGCGTCGTCGGCTCCGGGAACACCAGCCGCGCCAGGTAGTTGCCGAAGGGGTCCTGCTGCCAGTTCAGGAAGTGGGTCTTGGGCTCGATGTTGAGCGAGTAGGCCAGGATGGGCGTGCGCGAGTGCGGCGCCGGGCGCAGCCGCACCACATGGGGCGACAGGCCCACCGGGCGGTCGAAGCGGTACTCGGTCTTGTGGTTGATCGCGATCTGGATCGACATGGCGTGCCGGTCTCCCGTGGGCGGCGAATTCGGGTCTAGGACTCAAGGGTCAGCAAGAATTGTTCCACGGGCCCGGCGGGGCACCCCGCGGGCCAGGAGTAGGGGCGCCATCTTAAGGCCGGGCGGGGGATGGGGGGAGGAATTTACTGCGGTGCACCAAAGGCGCTCGGGGCCGGGCGGGGTGCACCTTCGCGGGGCGGGGTGGTTGCGCCAGTTTTGGGCGTGGCAGGCCGCCCTCCATGTCTTCGCCGGGTCTATGCGCGCACGGCGGCAGCCGCCTCAACCAGGTGGCTGCCGGTGTCAAGCCAGTCGCTGGGAGTTGGCCAAGTTAGGTCGACTGTAAAGCCGGCTTTACACTTCTGCCATGCCGTAAGTCACTGAATGTTCGCGGCATTTTCGCGGCAGGTCCGGCCATAGGGGCCCTTCCAGCCGATTTCCCGGACCTAATGTGTCCAAAAAGCCAGCCCAAGCCCCACTTCTGATCGGAAATTTTACACTTTTCGACCGCTCGCGCTGCCCGCGCCCCACGCCAACGAACCCCACTGGCCGATAGCCCTTGCCGTTGCTCGCTTCCGGGGCGGTGCGATGCCGCAGGAATGAAATTGGCGCACTTGTTGCTTGCTCAGCGGGCAAGGCGACAGCACGGGGAGCCCTGCTATCGCGAAGCGGTCGGGACTGGGCGGAAGGGTCATGAGTCGGGTGCGAAAAGGGTACTGACCGCTTTTCCCGGCCCCTTGTCCCCGAGGCAGTCTAGTACTGTTATCGCAGAAGGCTGCGTGGGCATACTAGACAGATCTGTGAAGTAACAGTTAGCGTCGATAGGCGTAGTGCGTGCCGCAAGAAAA
>DYRB01000364.1 GCA_020718945.1 Lamprocystis purpurea
GCCATGCGCAACGGCGGGGTCTTCATCATCGTGGCCCCGCCCAACCCCTTCCGCTGTCCCCCGGGGCCCTATGAGCGGGCCGCCCAGGTCGCCTTCTATCTCAAGCGCCACAAGCCCAAATCCAAGGTCCTGGTGCTCGACGCCAAGGACGCCTTCTCCAAGCAGGCCCTGTTCATCGAGGGCTGGAAGCGCAACTACGGGGACATGATCGAATGGGTCGGCGCCGCCGGGGGCGGGGCCATCGAGGCCATAGACCCCAAGACCCGGGTCCTGACCGGGGCGGTGGAGAAGTTCAAGGGTGATGTGGTCAACCTGATCCCCGCCCAGAAGGCCGCGACCCTGGCCGCCACCGCCGGGCTGACGGACGCCTCCGGCTGGTGCCCGGTGAATCAGCAGACCTTCGAGTCCAGCCTGCACCCGGGGGTCTATGTGATCGGCGATGCTACCATCGCCGGGGCCATGCCCAAGTCCGGCTATGCCGCCAACACCCAGGCCAAGGTGGCCGCTGCCGCCATAGTCGCCGCGCTGAACGGCCAGGGCGCCCCGGAACCCTCCTATCTGAACACCTGCTACAGCATCCTGGCGCCTGACTATGGCATCTCCGTGGCCGGGGTCTACCAGCTCAAGGACGGCAAGATCGTGGATGTCCCCGGCGCCGGTGGCCTGTCTCCCCTCAATGCGGATGCCCGCACCAGGGCCATCGAGGTCCAGTTCGCCCTGGGTTGGTTCCGCAATATCACGGCGGAGATGTTCACTTAAGCATCAAGGGGGGGACCTGCCCAAGCCCGGCGACCCCGCAGATCGGCCCCAACTGATCGAAGGCCCCCCAGAGCCCCGGGGGCGGGAGCCGGTGGCGGGCCAGGGCGGCCACATAGCCGGGCCTTGGCAGGCAGTGGGCCGTGGTCAGGGGCTGTGCCGCCGGGTCCCGGGGCCGGAACAGGCCGCAGCCGTCCGCCTTGACCTGGGCCTCCAGGGCAGTCCAGGCGGTGTAGAAGGCGTCCAGCCGCTCCGCCTCGGGGACGGCCGCCAGGGCTTGCGCCGTTTCTGCCGGGAACATGCGCCGGGCAATGGCATCCAGGCCGGTGCGGGGCCGTACCTGCTCGCAGTCCACCCCCACCGGGTACCCGGCAGAGATCGCCACCAGGGCCAGATCGCCGCTGCCGGTGAGATTGAACTGGGGCCAGTGCGGGTGATCGTCGGCCCCGAGGAACGCCGGCTTCCCGTGTGGCAATGATGTAAAGACAAGGTCCTGGGGGCCTTTGTGCAGGTAAAGCCCGAGGATCTGACGCAGCCCGCCGTGGGCCCGCACATAGCGGTCGCGCAGGGGCCGGCCATGCAGGCGCCCGGCCCTGTCCTGCTCAGCGGGGGACAGTAGGGGCCACAGGGCAGCGGGGTCCGCCCCCTCCGTCCCCGCCTGGATGCGCCACAGGTGCAGGCCCTCGGCGGCCAGCTCTGGGGGACCCAGCCCCGGGTCCCAGGGCAGGAAGTCGAGTAATTGGGTCAAGCGCTGCCACCCCCTTAAGTCATAGAATGTCCCCAGTTCTGCCCCGGCCTTCCCCGCGAGGAGCTCTAGCGTGCATATCCAGTCCGCCCATGCAGTCCCGGGCCTGACCCTGATGGGACGCCACCGCCCTGACCCGCGCCTGGAGGCCCGCCTGGAGGCCCTGTGCGAGAAGGGCTGCCGCAAGGTCTGGGGTGACATCGCCGCCCTGGAGCGCGGCGATCCCCTGCCGGAGACCGCGGGCCTGACCGCCTCCGAGGTCCGCTGGCTTCTGACCGAACTCAAGCAGGTCATGTCGGTCTACGGCGCCCGCTGTTCCGCCGACTGACTCCCGGCGACTGACCCGACCGATTCCCCCCGCCAAACCCGGCTGCGCCCGCCGCCGGATGCTGCGACAATGCCGCCCCCGCCGACCCCGCCAACCCAGAACCCCGGCGGGGCCTGTCCGTTCGCGCCACCCGAGTAGAAAAAAGAAGTATCGCATGCAGACCATTACCCAGATCATTGCCGAGGAGCTCAAGGCCCACCCGTCCCAGGTGGAGGCCGCCGTCGGGCTGCTCGACGAGGGCTCCACAGTCCCCTTCATCGCCCGCTACCGCAAGGAGGCCACCGGCGGGCTGGACGACATCCAATTGCGTCACCTGGAGGAACGCCTGACCTACCTGCGGGAGTTGTGGGACCGACGCGACACGGTGCTGCGCAGCATCGAGGAGCAGGGCAAGCTCACCGATGCCCTGCGCGCCGAGGTCCTGGCGGCCGATACCAAGCAGCGCCTGGAAGACCTCTACCTGCCCTATAAGCCCAAGCGCCGCACCAAGGCTCAGATCGCCCGGGAGGCCGGGCTCGAACCCCTGGCGGACGGCCTGCTGGCCGATCCGACCCTGGACCCCCAGGCCCAGGCGGCGGGCTATGTGGATGCGGCCAAGGGGGTGGCCGACGCCGCCGCCGCCCTGGAGGGGGCCCGGCAGATCCTCATGGAGCGCTTTGCCGAGGACCCGGAACTGGCCGGGCGGTTGCGCGAGCACCTGTGGGACCAGGGCATCCTGGTCTCCAAGGTGGTGGAGGGCAAGGAACAGGAGGGCAACAAGTTCTCCGACTACTTCGACTATCAGGAGTCCATCCACAAGGTCCCGTCCCACCGGGCCCTGGCCCTGTTCCGCGGGCGCAACCTCGGGGTGCTGAACCTGGATCTGGTGGCCGGCGAGGGCGAAGACCCGGACGCGGTGTGCCGGTTCATGATCGCCGACCGTTTCCGCATCAAGGACCGGGGCCGGGCGGCAGATGTCTGGCTGGTGGAGACAGTGCGCAAGACCTGGCGGGTCAAGCTCGCCGTGCGCCTGGACCTGGACCTCAAGGCCCGGCTGGGGGACGCGGCAGAAGAGGAGGCGATCCGCGTCTTCGCCCGCAACCTCTCGGCCCTGCTGCTGGCCGCCCCCGCCGGGCGGCTGCCGACCCTGGGCCTCGACCCGGGGCTGCGCACGGGGGTCAAGGTCGCGGTGGTGGACGGGACCGGCCGGGTGGTGGCCACCGACACCATCTACCCCCATGTCCCCAAGAACCAGTGGGACCAGTCCCTGGCCCGCCTGGCGACGCTGTGTGCTGCCCATGGGGTCAAGCTCATCAGCATCGGCAATGGCACCGCCTCTAGGGAGACCGACCGGCTGGCCCGGGAGCTGATCAAGCGCCACCCGGGGCTGGGGATGAAGTCCCTGGTGGTCAGCGAGGCCGGGGCCTCGGTCTATTCGGCCTCGGAATACGCCTCCAACGAGCTGCCGGACCTGGACGTGTCCCTGCGCGGGGCCGTGTCCATTGCCCGACGGCTGCAAGACCCCCTGGCGGAGTTGGTCAAGATCGAGCCCAAGGCCATAGGGGTCGGCCAGTACCAGCACGACGTCAACCAGGGCAAGCTGTCCCGCTCCCTGGAGGCGGTGGTGGAGGACTGCGTCAACGCCGTGGGCGTGGACCTCAACACCGCCTCGGTGCCCCTGTTGAGCCAGGTGTCCGGGCTCAACCGCACCATCGCCGAGAACATAGTGCGGCTGCGCGAGGCGGCCGGGGCCTTCCCCAACCGCGCCGCCCTCAAGGAGGTCCCGCGCCTGGGGGACAAGACCTTCCAGCAGTGCGCCGGCTTCCTGCGCGTCCCGGACGGGGACGAGCCCCTGGATGCCTCCTCGGTCCACCCCGAGGCCTATCCCGTGGTGCGGCGTATTCTGGTCAAGG
>DYRB01000365.1 GCA_020718945.1 Lamprocystis purpurea
GAGCCCTACGCCGACCTGGCCAGCCTGGCCGGTTTCCACTGCAACGACCTGCTGGTGGACCCGCAGGGCGGGGCCTATGTGGGCAACTTCGGCTACGACCTGCTGGGCGGGGCCCCGACGGTCTCCACCAAGCTCATCCGCATCGACCCGGACGGCCGGGCCCGGTCGGTGGGTGGTCCCCTGGTCTTCCCCAACGGCATGGCCCTGTCCCCGGACGGGGCCACCCTGATCGTGGCCGAGACCTTCGGTCGCCGGCTGTCGAGCTTCCGCGTCTCCGCGGGGGGGGAACTCGCCGATCACCGCACCTGGGCGGCCCTCGGCGCGGCCACCCCGGACGGCATCTGCCTGGACGCCGAGGGGGCCCTGTGGGTGGCCAGCCCCCTAACCCGGGAACTGCTGCGGGTGCGCCAGGGCGGCGAGGTCCTGGACCGGGTCCAGACCCAGGGTGCCCCCTATGCCTGCATGCTGGGCGGCCCGGATCGGCACATCCTCTACGTGTGCACCGCGCAGACCCATGAGCCGGCGGCGGCCCTGCGCGACCTGACCGGGCGCATCGAGGTGGTCAATGTCCCCGTTCCGGGTGCCGGACTGCCCTAGGGGCCGCCATGGCCGCCAACGGTCCTACCCTAGCCGCCGTCCAACCCAACCCGGACGGATCGCCTGCCAACGCCGAGCGCGCCCGCCTGGAAGAACAGCACCTGGGCCTTGCGGATTGGCGTCGGTGGGGTCCCTATCTGGCCGAACGGGCCTGGGGCACGGTGCGCGAGGACTACAGCGCCGAGGGCAACGCCTGGGACTACTTCGGCTACGACCAGGCCCGCGCCCGTGCCTACCGCTGGAGCGAGGACGGCATGGGCGGGATCTGCGACAGCGGCCAGCGCCTGTGCCTGGCCTTCGCCCTGTGGAACGGCCGCGACCCCTACCTCAAGGAGCGCGCCTTCGGGCTCACCGCCGGCCAGGGCAATCGCGGCGAGGACGTCAAGGAGTGCTACTTCTACCGCGACGCCACCCCCAGCCACAGTTGGCTGAGCTACCTCTACAAGTACCCCCAGGCGGCCTTCCCCTATGCGCAACTCATCGCCGAGAACGCCCGGCGCGGGCGCAAGGACCCGCCCTTCGGCATCATCGACACCGGCGTCTTCGCCGAGCAGCGCTACTGGGACCTGGAGGTCCTGTACGCCAAGGCGTCGCCGGAAGAGATTCACGCCCGGGTGCGCCTGCACAACCGAGGCCCTGACGCCGCGACCGTCCACCTGCTGCCGACCCTCTGGTTCCGCAACACCTGGTCCTGGGGCGAGGGCGGCGAGCGCCCGCACCTGACCCTTGAGGAGGCGCCTGAGGGTGCCGCCTGGGCGGTGCGCGCCGGGCACCCGGACCTGGGCACCTGGCACCTCTACGGGGCCCAGCCCGCCACGGTCCTGTTCACCGAGAACGAGTCCAACGTGGAGCGCCTGTGGGGCAGCCCCAATGCGGGTCCCTATGTGAAGGACGCCTTCCATCGGCGGGTGGTCGAAGGCGAGACCGCGGCGGTCAACCCGGCGCAGGCCGGGACCAAGTTCGCCGCCTGGAGCCGCTGGGAGCTGGCCCCCGGGGCCCAGGCCCAGGTGGATCTGGTGCTGAGTCGCACCCCGTTGGTCCGCCCCTTCGCCCTGGCCGGACAGACCCTGGCCGCCCGGCAGGCCGAGGCCGGGGCCTTCTACGACGACCTGCTGCCGGGGGCCGAACCCGAAGACCGGGGCATCCTGAGACAGGCCCTGGCCGGCATGATCTGGGGCAAGCAGTTCTACCACTATGACGTAGACCGCTGGCTGTTCGGCGACCGGGTCCCGCCCCCGGACAGCCGCCGCCAGGGGCGCAACCGCCACTGGCGGCACCTCAAGGCCGCGGACGTGGTCTCAGTGCCGGACACCTGGGAATACCCCTGGTTCAGCGCCTGGGGCCTGTCCTTCCACTGCGCCGCATTGGCCCTGGTGGACCTGGACTTCGCCAAGGACCAGATCGAGCTGCTGGTCTCCGACCGCTATCTCCACCCCAACGGCCAGATCCCCGCCTACGAGTGGGCCTTCGACGCCGCCAACCCGCCGGTCCAGGCCATGGGGGCGCTGAAGGTCTTCCGCGCCGAGCAGGCCCAGCGCGGGGCCGGGGACCTGGGCTTCCTGGCCCGGGTCTTCCCCAAGCTCCTGCTCCATTTCGGCTGGTGGATGAATCGCCGGGACGCCGAGGGCCGCAACCTGCTGGAGGGCGGCTTCCTCGGCCTGGACGATGTCTGCGTCTACGACCAGGGCCAGTCCCTGCCCGCGGGCTTCCGCCTCAAGCCGGCCGAGGCCGCGGGCTGGATGGCCATGTTCTCCCTCAACCTGACGGTCATGGCCCTGGAGCTGTGCACCCGGGACCCGACCTACGAGGACATGGCCATCCACTGCTACAAGCAGTTCCTGGCCATAGCCGCGACCATCGCCGGGAACGAGGAGAGCGGCACCCCCTCCCTATGGGACCCCCAGGCCGGCTTCTTCAAGGACCTGCTGGCCTGCCCGGACGGGACCACCCGGCGCCTTGAGGTCTATACCTGGGCCGGGCTGGTTCCCCTGTTTGCCACCGAGGTGCTGGCCCCGCCCCTGCTCGCCGACGCGCCGCGCTTCCGCGCCCTGCTGGCCGAGCACAGGGGCGGACGCTTCCAGGGCCTGTGCGTATGTGCCTGTCCGGACAGCGAGAACGAGCGCGGCGAACACCTGCTGTCCCTGGTGGACCCCGACCTGCTCCCCAGAGTCCTGGCCCGGGTGCTGGATGAGGGGCAGTTCCTCTCCCGCCACGGGGTGCGCAGCGTCAGCCGCCGCCACGCAAATCACGGCGACCTGGGCCGGCCGCCGGGCCTGGGGCGGACCTTGCTCGAGTACGTCCCGGGGGAGGCGGACTCGGGGCACTTCGGCGGCAACGCCAACTGGCGCGGCCCGGTCTGGCTGCCGGTCAACTACGCCCTGATCCAGGCATTGGAGAAGTACCACCGCTTTCTCGGCCCGGGCTTCCGGGTCCAGGCCCCCTGCCTGGAGGGGCGGGACCTGAACCTGGGCCAGGTCGCGGCCCTGATCGCCGGGCGCCTGGTGGACCTCTATCGACGCGACCGGGACCGGGCGGCCCCGGCGCTGCGCCGCGACGCGCCCTTCCAGGATGACCCCCTGTGGCAGGACCTGCTCTGGTTCTACGAATACTTCCACGGCGACACCGGCCAGGGACTGGGGGCCGCCCACCAGACCGGCTGGACCGGGCTCCTGGCCAACCTGGTCATGCGCCGCTACCGGGGCAGCCTCCCAAACGGCCGGATCAACCCAGGATGAGACGCCCCCTCAGCCCAACCCTGATCGCCCTGTTCGCCCTGATCGCCTCCCTGGGCCTGGTCTGGGTCGCCTCCACCCCGGCCCAGCGCCAGGACTACCTGGACCGGCTCGGCCTTGCCCGGGTCTTGGACCCATCCCTTCGCGGCGTTCGCACGACCGGGCCTGTGCCGGGTTTCGAGCTGGCCCGGACCCAACCCCCACCCGCGGCCGCGCCGCCACAGACCCGGACCCGGGGGCACGACGCGGTCGGCGACCCCTGTCAGGCCAAGGGCGTCGCCAACCCGACCCACAAGGATCGCAGACCCATCTATCGCAGCACCGACGACAGGGGGCGCCCGGTCTTCTCCGACCGCGCCCCCGCCGAGGCCGAGGCCCAGGTG
>DYRB01000366.1:0-2416 GCA_020718945.1 Lamprocystis purpurea
CGCATGATGGCGCAGATCACCGGAAAGACGAGCGTGGAGAGATCCATCCTCGACAACCTAAATACCGCCGTTCTGCTGTTCGACGAGGACCTGCGCCTGATCTATATCAATCCCGCCGGGGAGATGCTGTTCGACGCCAGTTCCCGCCACATCCTCGGCCAGCGCGCCTGCGACCTGGTCCCCTGCCCACGCCAGGACGTGGAGGAGCGCCTACGCTCGGCCCTGCAAACCCGTCACCCCTTCACCGAGCGGGAGCTGAATATCACCCTGTCGGACGGCCACACCATCACGGTCAACTGCACCGTCCTACCCCTGCACCACTTCGATGCGCGCGACGAGCTGCTCCTTGAGCTTCATCAGGTCGATCAGCAACTACGCATCACCCGGGAGGAGCAACTGCTGTCCCAGCACCAGGCGACCCAGGCCCTGATCCGCGGCCTGGCCCACGAGATCAAGAACCCCCTGGGGGGCCTGCGTGGCGCCGCCCAGCTCCTGGAGGCCGAACTGCCCGACCCGGGGCTGCGGGAATACACCCGCATCATCATCGATGAGGCAGACCGGCTCCAGAACCTCATGAACCGCATGCTCGGTCCCAACCGCATGCCCCAGCCCCGGGAGGTCAACATCCACTACGTCCTGGAGCATGTCCGCGGCCTCCTGATCGCCGAATCCCCCGCCGGCCCCCAGATCCTGCGCGACTACGACCCCAGCCTGCCGGAGATCCGCGCCGACCAGGACCGCCTGGTCCAGGCCCTACTGAACATCGCCCGCAACGGCGTGGCCGCCGCCGGCCGCGATGGCATCCTGACGCTGCGCACCCGGGCCCTGCGCCAGTTCACCATCGGCAACAAGCGCCACCGCCTGGTGATGCAGGTAGAGGTCGAAGACAACGGCCCCGGGGTCCCGGACCATTTACGCGACCGCATCTTCTTCCCCATGGTCTCCGGCCATCAAGGCGGCACCGGGCTCGGGCTGCCCATAGCCCAGGAGCTTATCAATCAGCATGGCGGCCTCATCGAATGCGAGAGCCGCCCCGGGCAGACCCGCTTCCTGGTCTACCTGCCACTGGAGCTTGCACATGCCTAGAGCACCCAAGGTCTGGGTCATCGACGACGACCGCTCCATCCGTTGGGTCCTGGAGAAGGCGCTGCGCAAGGCCGAACTGGACGTGACCACCTTCTCCAACGGCGTGGGGGTCATGGAGGCCCTGCAACGCGACATGCCCGATGTCATCCTCACCGACATCCGCATGCCCGGCATCGACGGCCTGGACCTGCTGCGTCAGGTCAACGCCCGCTACCCGGCCCTGCCGGTGATCATCATGACCGCCCACTCGGACCTGGAGAGCGCGGTATCCGCCTTTCACGGTGGGGCCTTCGAGTACTTGCCCAAGCCCTTCGACCTGGACGAGGCGGTGGATCAGGTCCGTCGTGCCTGTCGCAGCCGCAAGGAAGAGCCCCCGGCCGCCTCGGCCCCCGCCGTCACTCCCGACATCATCGGTGAGGCCCCGGCCATGCAGGAGGTCTACCGGGCCATAGGGCGCCTGGCCCGCTCCAACATCACGGTGCTGATCAACGGCGAGTCCGGCACCGGCAAGGAATTGGTCGCCCGCGCCCTGCACCGACACAGCCCGCGGGCGGACAAGCCCTTCATTGCGCTGAATATGGCCGCCATCCCCCGCGACCTGTTGGAGTCCGAGCTGTTCGGCCACGAGCGCGGGGCCTTCACCGGGGCCCAGGCGCGACGCGAGGGACGCTTCGAGCAGGCCGACGGCGGCACCCTGTTCCTCGACGAGATCGGCGACATGCCCGCCGAGCTTCAGACCCGGCTGCTGCGGGTCCTGGCCGACGGGGCCTTCTACCGGGTCGGCGGGGTCGCCCCCACCAAGGTCAATGTGCGCATCATCGCCGCCACCCACCAGCACCTGGAGGAACTGGTCCGCCAGGGGCGCTTCCGCGAGGACCTGTTCCACCGCCTCAACGTCATCCGTATCCACTTGCCGGCGCTGCGGGAGCGCCGCGAGGACGTACCCATCCTGATGACCCACTTCCTCGCCCAGGCGGCCCAGGAGCTGGGTTGCGAGCCCAAGGTCCTCCGCGCCAGCGCCGCCGAGCAACTCAAGCGCCTGGACTGGCCCGGCAATGTCCGCCAATTGGAGAACACCGCCCGTTGGCTCACGGTCATGGCCTCGGGCACCGACATCGATGCCGGCGACCTGCCCCCGGAGCTGAACAGCGCCCTGCGCGAAGAGGGTGGCGGGGACGAACGCTGGGAGGGGGCCCTGCGCCGCTGGGCCAGGCAGAGCCTGCAACAGGGGCAACTGGGGCTGCTGGAGTCCGCCCTGCCCGCCTTCGAGCAGATCCTGATCCAGGTCGCCCTGGAGCACACCGGCGGCCGCCGCCAGGAGGCGGCCCGC
>DYRB01000366.1:2516-3672 GCA_020718945.1 Lamprocystis purpurea
CCGCCGGAGAGCGACCTTGGAGACCAGCAGTATCGAACTGGCCGGTGCGCAGATCGACCGCATCGAATTGGCCGATGGCAGGCTGCGCCTGCACTTCCCCCGCGTGGAGATCATCAAGACCATGACCGGCTCCGCGGAGCGGACCCGCTGGTGGCAGGCGGGGGAACTGGTCATCGACGCCGCCGAGCCCCAGGCCCCCCTGCCCCAGGCCCCGGTGGTCTGTGTCGGCGGCGACATCGACGAGAACGTCTACACCTACCGGGACATGATCCCCCTGCCCCTGGACGCCCGCGGCCGGGTCGCCTGCGACCTCAAGCTGGCTGAAGGCGCCGGACGCATCAGCGTGCGCGGCGAGGCCCTGCGCCTGGAGATGGACGGGGTGCCCAAATACATCGAGCACATCCGCCCCGGCTAGTCCGGCAGCCGCGCCAGGGAGCGGTCCTGGGCCCGCGCCATGCAGGTCATAGCGCACAGGGCCCCGATGAAGGCCAACAGCATGTCCTTCTGGGTGTCCCAGACATCCCCCTGGGTGCCGAGAAAGGCGTCCGCCGCCGATCCTGTAGCCGCCGCTACCCCCCACTCCAGCAACTCGTACCAGGCACTGATGGCCATGGCCACGCACAGGGCGAGGAACCCCAGCAGGCGCCCTGGGCGCAGGGGCGAGACTCGCAGCAGCAGCTCCCTGGCGATCAGGGCGGGGACAAACCCCTGGGCAAAGTGCCCCACCCGGTCGTAATGGTTGCGGGCCAGGCCGAACTGGTCGCGCAGCCAGTCGAAGGCCGGCACCTCGGCATAGGTGTAGTGACCCCCCACCATCAGGATGCCCATGTGCAGGGCAATCAGGCCGAGCAGCAGCCGACTCAAGGGAAAGCGGCGGCGCGTGGCCGCGATCACCACCACCCCGATGACCACGGGAAAGACCTCCAGGCCCCAGGTAAAGGCATCGTGTGGCCGCCAGGCGGACCAGGCAAAGACCGCCAGCACAGCGATCAGCAGGGCGGATTCGTAACGGACGCGGGACATGGCGGCGATTCCCAATGGGCAATGAGTGGGCAATGGGGGCAGCCCATGGTGACTGGACCGCGACGCAGCGGCAAGGTCACCCAGCAGTTCCAAATTTGGGGGCCAGATCGGTGCCCGTGGGAGCGGCGCCTCG
>DYRB01000367.1 GCA_020718945.1 Lamprocystis purpurea
CCCCACCACAGTCCCAACAAACAGCCGCGCCCAACCCCCGCGCCCGCCCCCCCTCAGTCCGGCACCCGCACCGGCTCCACCTTCCAGATCCTCTCGCAATAGTCGCGGATGGAGCGGTCGGATGAGAACTTGCCCATGCGTGCGACGTTGAGGATGGACATGCGGCTCCAGTGCTCCTGGTCGCGGTAGGCGGTGCCGACCTCGTCTTGGCGCTCGCAATAGGCGCGGTAGTCCGCCAGGACCATGAAGGGGTCGTGGTGGATCAGGTTCTCCACCAGGGGCCGGAATAGGTCCGGGTCGCCGTGGGAGAAGACCCCGGAGGCGATCAGGTCGATGACGGCGCGCAGTTCCTGATCGGACTGGTAGATGTCGTAGGGGCTATAGCCCGCGGCCTGGCGCTGCATGACCTCGTCGGCGTCCATGCCGAAGAGGAAGAAGTTTTCGTGGCCGACCTCGTCGCGGATCTCGACATTGGCCCCGTCCAGGGTGCCGATGGTCAGGGCCCCGTTCATGGAGAACTTCATGTTGCCGGTCCCCGAGGCCTCCTTGCCGGCCAGCGAGATCTGCTCGGACAGGTCCGCGGCGGGGTAGAGGCGGTGGCCGTTCTGGACGCTGAAGTTGGGGAGGAAGGCGACGCGTAGGGTCCCGTTGATCTGGGAGTCGTGGTTGACCACCTCCCCGATGGCGTTGACCAGCTTGATGATGAGCTTGGCCATGTAATAGCCCGGTGCCGCCTTGCCGCCGAAGATGAAGGTTCGCGGGGTGATGTCGGTGTGGGTCTTGTGCTTGAGCCGGTGGTAGAGGGTGACGATGTGCAGCAGGTTCAGGTGCTGGCGCTTGTACTCGTGGATGCGCTTGGCCTGGACGTCGAACAGGGTGTCGGGGTCCACCTGGACCCCGGCGTGACGGCCGAGCCAGTTGGCCAGGTCCTCCTTGGCGGCCCGCTTGACCGCCCGCCATTGCGCGTGCAGCCCGGTGTCGTTGGCGTGGGCCTCCAGGCGGCGCAGGCAGCCCAGGTCGCGGACCCAGGCGTCGCCCTCGCAGCGCTCGGTGAGCAGGCGGGTGAGGCGGGGGTTGCTGACCACAATGAAGCGCCTTGGGGTCACGCCATTGGTGACGTTGTGGAACTTCTCCGGCCACAGCTCGTTGAAGTCGCGCATGACCGTGCTCTTCAGGAGCTCCGAGTGCAGTTCGGCCACGCCGTTGACGGCGCGGCTGCCGACGGTGGCGAGATGGGCCATGCGCACCCGCCGGCCGTTGCCCTCGTCGATGATGGACAGGCGGCCGACCCGGGCCTCGTCCCCCAGGAAGCGCACCCGCACCTCGTCCAGGAAGCGGCGGTTGATCTCGTAGATGATCTCCAGGTGGCGCGGGAGCAGGCGCCCGAAGAGATCCACGGACCAAGTCTCCAGGGCCTCCGGGAGCAGGGTGTGGTTGGTGAAGGCGAAGGTATTGCGGGTGATGTCCCAGGCCTGCTCCCAGTCGATGTCGTTGCTGTCCACCAGGACCCGCATGAGCTCGGCCACCGCGATGGCCGGGTGGGTGTCGTTGAGCTGGACGGCGAACTTCTCGTGGAACCGGGCCAGGCCGCCGGGGCCCTCCTTCTGCAGCCGCACCATGTCCTGGATGGAGCAGGAGACGAAGAAGTACTGCTGCTTGAGGCGCAGCTCCTTGCCCGCCTCGGGCTCGTCGTTGGGGTAGAGGACCTTGGAGATGGTCTCCGCCTCGACGTTGGCGTGGACGGCCCCGTAGTAGTCGCCGACGTTGAAGGACTGGAAGTCGAAGGAGACGGTCCCCTCGGACTTCCACAGCCGCAGCAGGTTCGCCGTGGTCACCCGATAGCCCAGGATGGGGGTGTCGTAGGCCATGCCGGTGATCTGCACCCCGGGGACCCAGCGGACCCGCGTCCGCCCTGTGTGGTCGGGGTAGTGCTCGGTGTGGCCGCCGAACTTGACCGGGAAGCGCAGCTTGGGCCGCGGCAGCTCCCAGGGGTTGCCGTTGCGCAGCCAGGTGTCGCTCAGCTCCTTCTGCCAGCCGTCCTCGATGACCTGGTCGAAGATGCCGAACTCGTAGCGGATGCCATAGCCGATGGCCGGGATCTCCAGGGTGGCCAGGGAGTCCAGGTAGCAGGCGGCCAGGCGGCCCAGGCCGCCGTTGCCCAGGCCCGGCTCCTCCTCGGCCTCGACTATGGCCTCGAAGTCCAGCCCGAGTTCGATACCTGCCTCATGGGCCTGCTCCAGGATGCCCAGGTTGACCATGTTGTTGACCAGATGCGGCCCCAACAGGAACTCGGCGGACAGATAGCACACGGTCCTGGCCCCGGTCGCCTTGTAGGTCTGGGCGGTCTTGAGCCAGCGGGCGAGCAGGCGGTCGCGCACCGTGTAGGCGGCGGCCATGTACAGGTCGTTGGGGGTGGCGACCTCGCGGAAGCGCCCCTGGACATAGAACAGGTTGTCGACGTAGGCGTTTCTCAGGGACTCTTTGGACAGGCCGGTGCGGGTGTGCTCAGGCTCCGGGGCCTGGGGCTTGGCGTCTTTGCTCATGGGTTTCTCTGGCTGGCGCTGGGGTAGAGGGACGGCGGGCGCGGCGATCATCGCCGCGCCCTGTCGGGGGCGCAAGGGGACGCGCTCGGACGGGTGCCGAGCGGTCCTCGGGTCAGAGGGGCCAGACCCAGTCGTCGTGCTCCGGCATGTCGATGCCGTGCTCGAAGGCGTAGTTCTGGGCCTCGATTTGCAGATCGCGGAACTTCTGCTTGGCGTGGGCGCCGATGACGGCCAGGCGCGGGACCCGGTCTATGACGTCGATGGCCAGGCTGAAGCGGTCGACCTCGTTCTCGATGGCCAGCTCCAGGGGGGTGTTGATGTTGCCCTTCTCCTTGTAGCCGCGCACGTGGAACTGGTTGTGGTTGGCGTGGCGGTAGGTCAGGCGGTGGATCAGCCAGGGATAGCCGTGGAAGTTGAAAATCACCGGCTTGTCGCGGGTGAACAGGCTGTCGAAGTCCCGCTCCGAGAGGGCATGGGGCCCCTCGTGGTGCAGGGTCATCAGGTCCACCACGTTGACGAAGCGGATCTTCAGGTCCGGGAACTCGCCGCGCAGCATGGCGGTGGCGGCCAGGGCCTCCTTGGTGGGGATGTCGCCGCAGCCCACCATCACCACGTCGGGCTCGCAGCCCTGGTCGTTGCTCGCCCAGTCCCAGATCCCCAGGCCCTTGGTGGTGTGCTTGATGGCCTCGTCCATGGACAGGTACTGGAGGTGGCTCTGCTTGTCCGCCACTATGACGTTGATGTAGTTCATGCTCTTGAGGCAGTGGTTGGCCACGGAGAGCAGGCAGTTCACGTCCGGCGGCAGGTAGATGCGGGTGACCTCCGGGTTCTTGTTCACCACCACGTCGAGGAAGCCCGGGTCCTGGTGGGTGAAGCCGTTGTGGTCCTGGCGCCAGACGGTGGAGGTGATCAGCAGGTTGAGCGAGGAGATGGGCGCCCGCCAGGGGATCTCGTTGCAGATGGACAGCCACTTGGCGTGCTGGTTGTACATGCTGTCGATGACGTGGACGAAGGCCTCGTAGGTGGCGAAGAAGCCGTGGCGCCCGGTCAGGATGTAGCCCTCGTACCAGCCCTCCAGGGTGTGCTCGGAGAGCATCTCCAGGACGCGCCC
>DYRB01000368.1 GCA_020718945.1 Lamprocystis purpurea
GCCTTGATGACGATGGACTGCTGCTTGCCGGTGGCCTTGTCCTTGGCCGAGACATTCAGGATGCCGTTGGCGTCGATGTCGAACTTGACCTCGATCTGGGGCACCCCGCGCGGGGCCAGGGGGATGTCGGTCAGGTCGAAGCGGCCCAGAGACTTGTTGTCCACTGCCCGCTCGCGCTCGCCCTGGAGGACATGCACCGTGACCGCCGTCTGGCTGTCGTCGGCGGTGGAGAAGACCTGCTGGGCGCTGGTCGGGATGGTGGTGTTCTTCTCGATCAGCTTGGTCATGACCCCGCCCAGGGTCTCGATCCCCAAGGACAGGGGCGTGACGTCGAGCAGCAGCACGTCCTTGACTTGGCCGCCGAGCACCCCGCCCTGGATGGCGGCGCCTATGGCGACTGCCTCGTCCGGGTTCACGTCCTTGCGCGGGGCCTTGCCGAAGAAGGATTCAACCTTCTCCTGGACCTTGGGCATGCGGGTCTGGCCGCCGACCAGGATGACCTCATCGATCTGCGAGGCGGTGACCCCGGCGTCTTTCAGGGCCATACGGCAGGGGTCTATGGTGCGATCCACCAGGTCCTCCACCAGAGACTCCAGCTTAGCCCGGTTGAGCTTGACGTTCAGGTGCTTGGGGCCGTTCTGGTCGGCGGTGATGTAGGGCAGATTGATGTCGGTCTGCTGGCTGTGGGACAGCTCGATCTTGGCCTTCTCGGCCGCCTCCTTGAGGCGCTGGAGGGCCAGGGGGTCGTTGTGCAGGTCCACGCCCTGGTCCTTTTTGAACTCGGTGGCCAGCCAGTCGATGATGCGCTTGTCGAAGTCCTCGCCGCCGAGGAAGGTGTCCCCGTTGGTGGACAGGACCTCGAACTGGTGCTCGCCCTCGATCTCGGCGATCTCAATGATCGAGATATCGAAGGTACCGCCGCCCAGGTCATAGACGGCGATCTTCTGGTCGCCGCGCTTCTTGTCCATGCCGTAGGCCAGGGCCGCGGCGGTGGGCTCGTTGATGATGCGCTTGACCTCGAGCCCGGCGATGCGCCCGGCGTCCTTGGTCGCCTGGCGCTGGGAGTCGTTGAAGTAGGCCGGGACCGTGATGACCGCCTCGGTGACCGGGTGGCCCAGGTAGTCCTCGGCGGTCTTCTTCATCTTCTGCAGGACCTTGGCGGAGATCTCCGGCGGGGCCATCTTCTTGCCGCTCACGTCCACCCAGGCGTCGCCGTTGTCGGCGCGCACGATCTTGTAGGGGACCATATCCATGTCCTTCTTCACCACGCCGTCGTCGAAACGCCGCCCGATCAGGCGCTTGATGGCGAACAGGGTGTTGGTCGGGTTGGTGACGCCCTGGCGCTTGGCGGATTGGCCGACCAGGACCTCGCCGTCGCCGCTGTAGGCGACGATGGACGGGGTGGTGCGGTCGCCCTCGGCGTTCTCGATCACCTTGGCCTTACCGCCCTCCATGACCGCGACGCAGGAGTTGGTGGTCCCCAGGTCGATACCGATGATCTTGCTCATGGTGTTGTTCTCCGGCTGCAATGCTGTGTTCTAAAAGGGGTCTTTATGGCCCGTTGAGTGGGGCGAATCCCCGTACTTTTCAAGCGTGTTTAGATCGGCCTAGGGCTTGCGCGAGACCATGACCATAGCCGGGCGCACCAGGCGGCCGTTGAGCGTATAGCCCTTCTGGACCACCGTGGCCACGGTGTTGGGGGCCAGGTCCTCGCGCGGGACCAGGGTGATCGCCTGGTGGAGTTCCGGGTTGAAGGGCTGGCCCTCCGGTTCTACGGCCGCAACGCCGAACTTGGCCATGGTGTCGGACATGAGCTTGAGGGTCAGTTCGGTCCCCTCGCGCAGTTTGTCCAGGGTCGCCCCCGGGCTGTGGGCCGCGTCGTAGCCCAGTTCCAGGCTGTCGCGCACCTGCAACAACTCGCGCACGAACCCGTCGAGGGCGAACTTGTGGGCGTTCTCCAGCTCCCGGGCCTGGCGGCGGTGGAGGTTCTCCATCTCCGCCCGGGCGCGCAGGAGCTGGTCCCAGTGGTCGTCCGCCTTGGCCCTGGCGTCCTCCAGCAGGGCGACGAGCTGGACCGGCTCGGCGGGGACCTCGGCGGTGGGTGGATCGGCGGGCGGGTCGACCGGTGCGGCCGCCTGGGCGTCCGGCCAGGCCGGATCGGCCTGGGGCGCTGCGTCCAGGTCTGAGGCTGTGTCTTGGGTTGTCATATCGACCTCCAAATCGAAACCAATGAATCGGACCCACAGCCGCGAAGGGGCGGGGCCACAGGAAGGCTCGGGACCGGCGCGACCACGGCAGGGCTCACTGCTGGCGCAGCGCCGCGGCCAGGAGCCGGGCGGTGACGTCCACCACCGGGATCACCCGCTGGTAGTCCATGCGCGTCGGGCCTATGACGCCCAGCACTCCGACCACCTGGTCATCGACCCGGTAGGCGGTGGTCACCAGGCTGCAATCGTCGAGGATGCGGTAACCGGACTCCTCGCCGACAAAGATCTGCACGCCCTCCGCCTCGATGCAGCGGTCAAGCAGGAACAGCAACTCGCGCTTCTTGGTGAAGGCGTCGAAGAGCTGCTTGAGCCGGTCCAGGCTCGCCAGCTCGGAGAATTCCATCAGGTTGGTCTGCCCGGCGATGAAGCAGTCGTCCCTGTGCTCGGCGGTCTCCACCACCCGCTGGGCCATCTCCATGGCACGGAGCATGGTCTCGTCCATGTGGGCATGGGTGCGCTTGAGGTCGTCCACCAGGCGCTTGCGCACCTCGCGCATGTCCTGTCCGGTGAACAGGCTGTTGAGAAAATTGGCCGACTGCTCCAGCTCCGAGGGGGTGAAGCACCGCTCGGTGGTGAACAGGCGGTTGTGCACCTCGCCGTCGCTGGTCACCAGGATGGCCAGGATGCGGTTGCACGACAAGGGCAACAGCTCGATCTGGCGGAAGGCGTTGCGCTCGTGGCGCGGGATCATCACCACCCCGGCCATGTGGGTGATGCCCGAGAGCAACTGGGAGGCACTCTCGATCAGGGCCGTGGGGTCGCGCTGGCGGTCGAGCCCCTGGCGCATGGACTCGATGTCCTGTTCCGGCAGGGGCCGCACCGTCAGCAGGCTGTCGATGAACAACCGATACCCGGCCGCCGTCGGGATGCGCCCGGCGGAGGTGTGGGGCGAGGACACCAGGCCCAGCTCCTCCAGGTCCGACATGACATTGCGGATGGTCGCCGGGCTCAGCTCCAGCCCCGTGTCCTTGGCCAGGGTGCGCGACCCGATGGGCTGACCCTCGCGGATATAGCGCTCCACCAGCGCCTTCAGGAAGTGCTGGGCGCGCTCGCTGACCTGCCTTTCGCCTGAGGTGACGTGAGTTGCCAAGCCGATCTCGCTGCAAACGGGTGGGGGTATGGGCCGGGTGTTAGCACTCTTTGCGGGCGAGTGCTAACGGGGAGAGAATTTAGGGGGTGGGGCCGGCGGTGTCAAGGTCGGTCGGGCCTGGGCCGCGTTGAGTCGCATGTATCCGTTGGTTTTCATCCACAGAGCGGTGTTTGATCACTAAGCCGGAGCTTCGTGACCAGATGACCTGCCGGACCCGAGTCTAACGGCGCATGAAGTAGATCCGCGTGACGGTGTTGCCCTCGATGAACTCGAAGGCGAA
>DYRB01000369.1 GCA_020718945.1 Lamprocystis purpurea
GACGCTGTAACGGATATGGCCTCGCACGCATGCTCCGGTTCTGTGCCAGGCAAGATCCGCCTGCAGGCGCAGTATCCGCAGCAGGCGCCCGCCAAAGAATGCGCCACGGCGTATATAGTGGGCCAGGTTCCTGGCATAATCCCGGCTCCGGCGAAGCAACCGCTTGCCAAGCCCCGTCGGGCCCCTGGGCAACGGCTGCCCAGTTCCACGAGCACCCCGCATGCAACGATTCACACCCCGATCCCGTCGCGACCCCACGACATCTGAGTCCCGACCCAGGTCTTCTTCGACGCCAAGGGCCACATCGGTTTCGTGGATGGGCCGGCCCTGTCGCTGACCTTTACCGCCCCGGGGGCAGCCGCCGCCCTGTTCGTCACCCTGGTCGCCATCGTGGGAGGCTATCTGTTATGGAACGTCTGAGCCCGGGTACGGCGGCGCAGTCATCGCCGCTGACCAGCGAGCAGGCCTTCTTCGAGGCCCTGGCCGACCCGATCCGGCGTCGCATCCTGGTCCTGCTGCTGGAGGCCGACGAGCGCTGCGTCTGCGACCTGCACGAGACCCTGGATGCGTCCCAGCCCAAGGTCTCGCGCCATCTGGCCGTGCTTCGCGAGGTGGGGCTGGTGCTGGCCCGGCGCGACGGGGTCTGGATGCGCTACCGCATTCACCCGCAACTGCCCGCCTGGGCGCTGCGGATATTGATCCACATGCGGGACGGCATGGCCTGCGCGCCCTCCCCCAACGCCTCCCCGGCCTGTGACCCCTGCGCCGCCTGAGGCCCTGGCCAGACGAGCGACCCTGAGCCCACCCTGCCTGCCGGACCCCTGCCATGCTCCCCATCGCCGCCCTGGTGACCTTTGTCCTGACCACCGTCTTCAGCATGGCCGGGCTGGGCGCGGCCCTGATCCTGATCCCGGTGTTCCTGGCCTTCGGGATCGAACTGCAAGCGGCCATGGCCACCGCCCTGCTGCTCAACGCGGTGGGGATGACGGTGGCCTCCGTCACCTTCATCCGCAAGGGGCTGGTGGAGTGGCGGCTGGTGGTGCCGATGCTGGTGGTGGCGGTGGCCCTCTCGCCGGTGGGTGTCTGGGCGGCCCATGGTCTGGATCGGGGCCTGCTGCTGTGGTTGTTCCTCGCCTTCCTGGTCTTCGCCGCGGGGATGATGCTGTTCTACCAGCCAAGACCGCGCGAGGCGCGGGCCTCCCTGGCGGCGACCCTGGCGCTGGGGCTGCCGGTGGGGGCCGCGGCGGGGTTCATCGGCGGTCTGCTCGGGGTCGGGGGCGGCAACATCATAGTCCCCGCCCTGGTGACCGCGGGGCTGGAGCCCAAACGCGCCTCGGCGAACACCTCCTTCGTGGTGATCTTCGCCTCCTTGAGCGGATTCCTGGCCCATGTCCAGGTCGCCCGGATCGATACCGGCCTGCTGGTCGTCACGGCACTGGCGACCGTCGCCGGGGCCGCCCTGGGGGCCTGGCTGGCAACCGAGCGCCTACGGGCCGACCACTTGAAGCGCATCATCGCCCTGGTCCTGATCGCCGTCGCCGTAAAGACGGCCTGGGACCTGCTGTGACCGACCCCACAACCGGCCCATGAACCTGACCGAAGACTGACCCCATGAAGCCAATCGCCCTCATGGCCGCCGCGCTGCTCGCCCTGGTCGCCGTGGCGAGTCAGGCCGAAGACCCCTGGATCGGCACCGGGACCGATGGCCAGCCGCAGGTCCGGCTCTACTTCTTCTGGGCCCGCACCTGCCCGCATTGCATCCAGGCGCGCCCCTTCATCGAGCTGATCCCCCAGGCGCGGCCCTGGGTGAGGCTCCAGGTCCTGGAACTGACCGGCAACCTGGACAACGTCCGCCAGTATCAGGCCATGGCGCAGGCCCTCGGCCAGGAGGCCAAGTCGGTCCCCGCCCTGCTCTTCTGCGGGGAGATGCATGTGGGCTGGGAGGACGATGGGACCACCGGGGCCCTGATCCGCCAACGCCTGGACGACTGTTATGCGCGCGCCACGGGCGGCCCATCGGCCCCGGTCCAGACCGCGCCGCCCGAGGCAATCCATGTGCCGCTGCTCGGGGCCATAGATCCCGCGAGCCTGTCGCTGCCGGCCCTGACCCTGGTCCTGGCGGGGCTGGACGCCTTCAACCCCTGTGCCTTCTTCGTGCTGCTGTTCCTGCTTTCGATGATGGCCCACCAGCCCAGCCGCGGGCGCATGCTGCTGGTCGGCGGGACCTTCGTGGCCGTGTCCGGGCTCATGTATTTCGCCTTCATGGCCGCCTGGCTCAACGTCTTCCAGCTCTTCGGGCAACTCGCCTGGGTCACATTGGCGGCCGGTGCCCTGGCGGTCTTCATCGGGGCGGTCAACGTGAAGGACTTCTTCGCCTTCAAGCAGGGCCTGACCCTGTCGATCCCCGAGTCCAGGCAGCCGGATCTCTTCCGCCGCGCCCGCGCCATCCTGAATGCCGAAAGCCTGGCCGCCATGCTCGCCGCCACCCTGCTCCTGGCCATCGCCGCCAACTTCTACGAGCTGCTGTGCACCGCTGGATTCCCCATGGTCTTCACCCGCCTGCTCACCCTGGCGGACCTGCCCAGTATCGGGCGCTACGGCTATCTGGCTACCTACAACCTGATCTATGTGGTGCCCCTGGCCCTGATCGTCGTCGTCTTTGCCCGCAGCCTGGGGGCGCGGCGGCTCACGCAGCGCGAGGGACGCCTGCTCAAGCTCCTGTCCGGGGTCATGATGCTGGGGCTCGGGGTCGTGCTGCTCCTGGCACCCGAGTGGGTCAGCCAGATCGGCATCGCCTTCGGGCTGATGGCGGTGGCGGTTGGCATCACCCTGATTGCGGCCCGAATGACCCGCGAGACCTGAATCACAGACCTTCCCGGCAACCGTCGCCCCTCTCCCACCCCTGGTCCAAACCACTACCCACGGAGTCCCCATGCCACCCTTCAACGCCCTGATCCTGTGCACCGGTAATCCGCCCGATCCAACCTCGGCGAGATGCTCTTCAACCAGCGCATCTCCGCCTTCCTCGCCCTGCCCCTGGGGGACCTGAGCCGGGATCAGATCCTCGCCGCCGCCCGCCGCATCCACGCCAGAGACCGATATGTCCGCCCAATGCGAAGTCACCGGCAAGCGGGCCGCCCAGGCCCCCATGTCCTTCTTCGAGCGCTGGCTGACGCTGTGGGTCTTCCTGTGCATCCTCGCCGGGATCGGGTTGGGGCAGTTCTTCCCCGCCGCCTTCCAGGCCCTGGGGCGCATGGAGGTAGCCCAGGTCAACCTGCCCGTGGGGCCGCTCATCTGGGTGATGATCATCCCCATGCTGGTGAAGGTGGACTCCGGGGCCCTGCACGAGGTGCGCCGGCATGTGCGCGGCATCGGCGTGACCCTGTTCGTGAACTGGCTGGTCAAGCCCTTCTCCATGGCCCTGCTCGGGTGGCTGTTCATCCGCCAGCTCTTCGCCCCCTGGCTCCCCGCCGACCAGATCGACAGCTACATCGCGGGGCTCATCCTTTTGGCCGCGGCCCCCTGCACCGCCATGGTCTTCGTCTGGAGCCGGCTGACCGGGGGCGATCCGCTGTTCACCCTGTCCCAGGTGGCGCTCAACGACACCATCAAGATCTTCGCCTTCGCCCCATTGG
>DYRB01000370.1 GCA_020718945.1 Lamprocystis purpurea
TGGCTACGGTGGCTACGGTGGCTACGGTGGCTATCCCTACGGTGGCTGGGGCTACCCCGGCTATGGCTGGGGCTCCCCCTGGGCCTATCCCACCGCTGTAGCGCCCGCCGCCCCCGCGGCCCCGGCGACCAGTTCCGCCAAGTAGCCCCTGCACTGCCCCCAAGTCCCCCGCGCCGCCCGGCGCGGGGGGCTTGCGTTTCCAACCCTCCCAGGTCCGGC
This sequence comes from Lamprocystis purpurea, assembly GCA_020718945.1. GTDB lineage: Bacteria > Pseudomonadota > Gammaproteobacteria > Chromatiales > Chromatiaceae > DYRB01. Next base: position 220 of record DYRB01000370.1, read on the forward strand.
CCGGTCTTTCAGGACCCTTGCGTGAGGGTCCGGCTTTGTTGTGAAATGCCGCGCCCGGACCCGACCCTGTTGCGAGCCGCAGGTCCCCAGACCAACCTTGAGGGCCTGCCGCCATGCCTGTCACATCCAAGCCCGATGCCCGGCCGCCTCGCCCCCAGGTCGAAGACCCGCGCCTGAGCCGTGCCGATGTAGCCGGACGCGAGCACAACCCCCAGGAGGCCCTGCGCCACTTCCGCGAACTGCTGGACCGCCAGCAGTTGGAAGAGAACCTGGTCAGCCGCCAGCATTCCCAGCGCCAGGACCTGGTGGAGTCCCTGGTGGCCCGCCAGCAGGCGTCGGAACTGACCCGCAACATCGCCCGCCTGCACCCCGCCGACATCGCCTTCATCCTCGAGGGGCTGCCCCTGGATCAGCGCAGCCGCCTCTGGCACCTGGTCCCGCCGGAACTCGACGGGGCCGTGCTGCTGGAGGCCTCGGACGCGGTGCGCGAGACCCTGATCGCCGACATGGACCGCGGCGAGATCATGGATGCCGCCCGGCAACTGGACAGCGACGACATCGCCGATCTGGTCCCCCACCTGCCCTCGGACCTGGTCCCGGAGCTGCTGAGCAGCCTGTCCCGGGAGGACCGCGACCAGGTCCAGAGCGTCCTGTCCTTCCCCGAGGGGTCGGTCGGGGCCCTGATGGACTTCGACATGGTCACGGTGCGCCAGGACAACCGCATCGAGGTGGTGCTGCGCTACCTGCGCCGCCGTGGGCGTCTGCCCCAGAACACCAACAAGCTCATGGTGGTGGACGAGGCGGGCACCCTGACCGGGGTGCTGTTCTTCGAGAGCCTGCTGATCCACGACACCGAGCGCCTGGTCAGCGAGGTCATGGACACAGACCCGGTCTATTTCCGCACCGACGACGACGCCCATGACGCGGCCCTGGCCTTCGAGCGCTACGGCCTGGTGGCGGCCCCGGTGGTCAATGCCCATCGCCAACTGGTGGGCCGCCTGAGCGCCGAGGCGGTGCTGGAGGATGTAGTGGAGTCCGCCCAACAGGACCTGCTCTCCCAGGTGGGTCTGACCGGGGACCAGGACCTCTTTTCCAGCATCTGGGAGGCCGCCCGCAGCCGCTGGCTGTGGCTGGCCATCAACCTGATGACCGCCTTCGCCGCCTCCCGGGTCATCGGGATCTTCGAGGGCAGCATCGAGAAGGTGGTGGCCCTGGCGGCCCTGATGCCCATCATCGCCAGCATCGGCGGCAACACCGGCAACCAGGCGGTGGCCCTGACCATCCGCGGCCTGGCCCTGGACCAGATCGACGGGCGCAACGCCCGCTACCTGATCCTCAAGGAGTTGGGGGTCAGCCTGGCCAACGGGGCCCTGTGGGGCTCGGTCATGGGGGTGCTCACCTGGCTGCTCTACGGCGATGTCCACCTTGGCATGGTCATGACCGTGGCCATGGTGCTCAACATGCTGCTCGCCGCCCTGGTGGGGATCAGCATCCCCCTGGGGCTCGGGGCCCTGGGCCGCGACCCGGCCATGGGCAGCAGCATCATCCTGACCTTCGTCACCGACGCCGGGGGCTTCTTCATCTTCCTCGGCCTGGCCTCCCTGGTCCTTGGGGTCTGAGGGGCGCGGCGGCCCCGTGACCACCGTCGTCGTCGCCGAGAAGCCGAGCGTGGCCAGGGACTTGGCCCGGGTGCTGGGGGCGACCCGCCGCGGCGAGGGGTACCTGGAGGGCCAGGGGTACAGGGTCACCTGGGCCATCGGCCATCTGGTCCACTTCGCCGAGCCGGACGACTATGGCCCGCCCTGGAAGGGGCGCTGGTCCCCGGGTCAGTTGCCCATGATCCCCCAGGACTGGCGGCTCAAGACCTCCCCGGCCACGGTCAAGCAGTTCCGCATCCTGCGTGACCTGATCAATGCCGGGGACTGCACCGACATCGTTTGCGCCACGGACGCCGGGCGCGAGGGCGAGAACATCTTCCGCCTCATCTACGAGCACGCCCGCTGCCGCAAGCCGGTGCGGCGACTCTGGGTATCGAGCCTCACCGACGAGGCCATCCGCGAGGGGTTCCGGCAACTGCGCCCCGGCTCGGACTACGACGCCCTGGGCCGCGCCGCCCGGGCCCGGGCCCAGGCCGATTGGCTGGTGGGCATGAACCTGACCCGGGCCTATACGGTGCGCAACCGGGTCCTGTGCACCATAGGCCGGGTGCAGACCCCGACCCTGGCCATGGTGGTGGCCCGGGACCTGCGCATCGAGGGTTTCGTCAAGGCGCTCTACTACGAGCTGGTCGCCCGCCTGGCGGAGGGGTTCTCCGCCAAGTACAGCCGCGACGGGGAGACCCGCCTGGACGACAGGGCGGAGGCCGACCGGCTGCACGCCAGGCTCGCCCCCCATAAGACCGGGACCGTCACCGCGGTGGAGCAGCGCAAGGCCCACAACCGCCCGCCGCCCTTCTACGACCTGACCGGCCTGCAGCGGGACGCCAACCGTCGGATCGGCCTGACCGCCGCCCAGGTCCTGGAGCAGGCCCAGGCCCTCTACGAGACCCACAAGCTCATCTCCTACCCGCGCACCGAGTCCCGGCATATCTCCGAGGACATGCTGCCCCGGCTCCCGGGCATCCTCGCCGGGCTCGACCACCCCCTGGCCGCGGAGGCCCTGGCGCGTCTGAACCAGGGCCACCGCCTGGGCAAGGCCTATGTGGACGCCACCAAGCTCACCGACCACCACGCCATCATCCCCACCGGCAAGGCCCCACCGCCGGGCCTGGGTGGGCCGGCGCGGCGGGTCTATGACCTGGTGGTGGAGCGCTTCGTCGGGGTCTTCCTGCCCGACCAAGTGGTGGAGGAGACCCAGGTCACCCTGGACATCGGCGGTGAGACCTTCATCGCCCGCGGGTCCCGGGTCCTGGAAGAGGGCTGGAAGCGGGTGGAGCCCAGGCGTGGTCCGACCCCATCGGAGGGCGAGGGCGGTGAGGCCCCCGCCGGACCCTTGCCGCCCCTGACGGTGGGGCAGATCGTCCATGTGGATGCCCTGGACGTGGTGGAGAAGGAGACCGAACCACCGCGCCCCTTCACCGACGCCACCCTGTTGGCCGCCATGAAGGGGGCCGGGCGGGAGATCGAGGACGAGGCCCTGGCCCGGGCCATGAAGGGGTCCGGGCTGGGCACCCCGGCGACCCGCGCCGAGACCATCGAGAAGCTCATCCGCACCGGCTACCTGGAGCGGGACCGCAAACTGCTGCGCGCCACCCCCAAGGGCCGTGCCCTGATCGCCCTGGTCGCCGAACCCCTGCGCAGCCCGGAGCTGACCGCCGGCTGGGAGCAGCGCCTCAAGGAGGTGGAGGAGGGGGCTGGGGCCGTGGATGCCTTCTACAGGGACATAGTCGCCTTCGTCTGCGATCTGATCCCCA
>DYRB01000014.1:0-2179 GCA_020718945.1 Lamprocystis purpurea
TGACCAGATCCCGCTTCTCCATGCAGAAGTCGATGTCGAAGTCGGGCATGGACACCCGCTCGGGATTGAGAAAGCGCTCGAACAGCAGCTCATGTTCGATGGGATCGAGATCGGTAATCTTCAGGGCATAGGCCACCAGGGACCCGGCCCCGGAGCCGCGCCCCGGCCCCACCGGTATGCCGTTGTCCTTGGCCCACTGGATAAAGTCGGCCACGATCAGGAAATAGCCGGGGAAGCCCATCTGGATAATGACGGCCAGCTCCAGGGCCAGGCGCTGGTCGTAGCCCTCACGGCGTTGCACGAAGTCCGGGGCCGCGGGGTCGAAGATGCGGGCCAGGCGTTGTTCCAGGCCGGCGCGGGCCTGGTCGGCGAAGAAGCTGTCCGGGGTCATGCCGGCGGGGACGGGAAAGTCCGGCAGGCAGGGCTGGCCCAGGGTCAGCTCCAGGTTGCAGCGCCGGGCGATCTCGACGCTGTTCTCCAGGGCCTCGGGGATGTCGGCGAACAGCTCCGCCATCTCCGCGGGCGTCCTCAGGTACTGCTCCTCGCTGTAGCGCCGCGGCCGGCGCGGGTCGTTGAGGGTGCGGCCCTCGCGGATGCAGACCCGGGTCTCGTGGGCGTCGAAGTCGCTGGCGGCGAGGAAGCGCACGTCGTTGGTGGCCACCACCGGGATGCCCAGCCGGGCGGCCAGGTCCACGCTCGCCTCGCAGCACTCGTTCTCCAGTTCGCGGCCGGTGCGGGTCAGTTCCAGGTAGTAGCGGTCGCCGAAGATCTGCTGCCAACCCTCGGCCAGGCGCTGGGCCTCGGCGCCGTTGCCGGCCAACAGGGCGTGGGCCAGGTCCCCCTCCACCCCGCCGGAGAGGGCGATGAGCCCGTCAGCCGCCGCGGCCACCCAGTCACGTTCCACCTGGGGGATACCGAGGTGCTGGCCCTCCTGGTAGGCCCGGGAGATCAATCGAGTCAGGTTGAGATAGCCCACCCGGTCCTGTACCAACAGGGTCAGGCGATAGGGCTTGTTGGCATCCGCCTCGTTGCGCAGCCACAGGTCCACCCCGGCGATGGGCTTGACCCCAGCCCCCATCGCGGCCCGGTAGAAGCGCACCAGGGCGAACAGGTTGACCTGATCGGTCACCGCAATGGCCGGCATCCCGGCCCCGGCCACTGCCTTGACCAGGGGCTTGATACGCAGCAGCCCGTCGATCAGGGAGTATTCGGAATGGACGCGCAGGTGTACGAAGCTGGGTTCCAAGGCTGGGGCATCCCTGTCTCAGTAGGAGTCCGGGGGCGGGGCCGGCGGCAGGCCCGGGGGTGGCGGCGGGCGATAGCGGGAGGGCGCCGCCGGGGCCACGGGCTCGGACCAACTCGGGGCCGGGGCCTGGGCGAAGGTCCCGTTCACCGGGACCCGGTTGCCCTTGGCGTACATGCACTGGACATAGGCGTTGTCGTAGCGGCGTTGGACCCCTTGCCCCACGTCAGACGCCAGCCCGGCCCCGGTGAGGGTGCCTGCCCCCAGGCCAATGGCCGCCCCGGTCCCAGCCCCCTGGCTGCCGTTGGCCACGGCCCCGATGGCCGCACCCAGGGCGGTACCCACCAGGGCGCTGCCGACCGCCGTTGTCGTGGCGGAACTGACCGCCGTCTGGCCGCCGAGTTGGTTGTAGGCATAGGCCCGACAGGCGCTGTCATCCGCACGGAACTGGTCGAAGCTATGCCCGGTGCCGGGCAGGGCCATGACGCTCGGCCCCTCCAGGGCTGTGGTACAACCGCCCAGGACCAGGGCGGCCAGGGTCCAGGATGCGCCGTGTTTGATGAAATGGGTCATAAGGCACCTGCGGTTCATTCGGAGAGGTTGGGGGCGACCTTTTCCCAGCCCCCGGGGCACTTCTTCACCTCGGGGTAATAGCCCTCGGGCTTGCGGCAATAATGCCACCAGCCCTCGCCCCCATCCTCGCTGAGGAGGCCTGAGGCAGCCCCCGAGCCCTGCTCGATGTAGGTCGGCGGGGTACGTTCCACTACCACCACCGGCGGCGGCGCGGCATAGTAGGGCCAACCGTAAAGACCGGTACCCCAGGAGGGCCCCCAACCATAGTAGGGCCGCAGCAGGGGCGCCCCGACGACGATCCCCACCGAGGTCCCGCGCCAGTAGCGCCCATGGCCGCCCTGACCCCAGCCGGGACCCCAGCCG
>DYRB01000014.1:2279-16071 GCA_020718945.1 Lamprocystis purpurea
GACCCCAGCCGGGACCCCAGCCGTGACGGCCCCCGGCCAGGGCTGGACCCGCGACCAGCAGGGCCGCCAGCGCGACCGCCAGGACCCGGGCCCCCCGCCGAGCGGCAGGGCGTGCCCTACCCCGTCGCGACGCCATGATCTGTTGCTGCATCTGCCACCTCCGAAACCGAACGGGTGAGGCCGCGCCGGGGAAGCGCTGCGGTCAGTGCCTTGCTAGTCCCTGAGCGCCCGCACCTGGGCGAGCAGATCGGGATGGTCCCATTCCCGGCCCCCGGTGGCCACATAGGCGAGCCGGCCCTGGGGATCGATCACGAAGGTGGTGGGCAGGCCGCGCATGGGGTAGCTCGCCGCCACCTGGGACGACTCGTCCATGGGCGCGGGCAGGTCCAGGCGCTCGGCACTCAGGTACCGGGCTATGGTGTCCGCGTCTTCGCCGACGTTGATGGCCACCAGCCCTATCCCTTCCTTGGCCAGGGTCTGGTAGGCCCGCTGCAGGGAGGGCATTTCCTCCCGGCAGGGTGGGCACCAGGTGGCCCAGAAATTGACGATCAGGGGTTTACGGCTGAAGTCCGCCAGGCGGATGGGCTTGCCCTGCGGGTCTTTGAGGTCGAAGTCCGGGGCCTGGGGCCGGCCGGGCACCTCCGCCAGGGGCTGGGGGGCCTTGGCCGACAGGGACCCGACCAGGGCCAGGGCCGCGACCAGGGTCAGGGCCAAGATGAGAACCGGCGCGAGAAGGGGCGCGCCCAACGGCTGGGTCGGGGTATTCATAGACCTGTGTGCTTCGCGGTGGCTGGGGTGACTGGCAGCGGGAGGCCAACATACCACCCCCGGGGGCGCCAAAAAAGGGCAAGGCGTCGGCCCGGGAGCGGCCCCAGGGCCCGAACCGGCCATGCGGTTATACTGGGGCCCGGCCGCCACTCCGGACACCCGTCCCCTGACCCCTGGCGGCAGGAGCCCATGGCCAGCCTCGCAGACTTCGAAAAGCGGCTCGACCGCCTCCTGTGGGAGACAGATCCGACCACCCTCCCCGACTGGCGGGGCGAGTCCATCATGGTCGCCCGCATGGTCTACGCCATCATCCGCGACCTCACCCAGGGCTACCTGACCCTCCAGGCCATGAGCCTGGTCTATACGACCCTGCTCTCCCTGGTGCCGTTGCTGGCGGTGAGCTTCTCGGTGCTCAAGGGGTTCGGCGCCCACAACGAACTGGAACCGCTGCTACTCAACGCCCTGGCCCCCCTGGGCGAGCCCGGGCACGAAATCAGCGCCCGGATCATCGAGTTCGTGGACAACATGAAGGTCGGGGTGCTGGGCTCGGTGGGTCTGGTGGTGCTGCTCTATACCGTGGTCTCCCTGATCCAGAAGATCGAGCAGGTGTTCAACTATACATGGCGGGTGGGCCGCTCCCGGCCCTTCGCCAACCGCTTCAGCCAATACCTGAGTGTGCTCTTGGTCGGCCCAGTCCTATTGTTCTCCGCCCTGGCGGTGACTGCCTCCATCGGGCGTCACGAATACGTCCAGGCGGTCCTGGCTATACAGCCCCTGGGGGAACTGATCCAACTGGCCGGGCGGCTGGTCCCCTATCTCCTGATCACCCTGACCTTCACCTTCGTCTACATCTTCGTCCCCAACACCCGGGTGCACCTGCGCTCGGCCCTGATCGGGGCCCTGGTGGCCGGCGCCCTGTGGGAGGGGGTCGGCTGGCTGTTCACCACCTTCATGGTCAAGTCCACCCAGTACGCGGCCATCTATTCCAGCCTGGCCATCCTGGTCCTGTTCATGATCTGGATCTATGTCGCCTGGCTGATCCTGCTGGTCGGGGCCAGCGTCGCCTTCTATCACCAGCACCCCGAGTTCCTCGACACCCCGGGCCAGGAGCCCCGCCTGAGCAACCGCATGAAGGAGCGCCTCGGCCTGCTGGCCGCCGGGACCATAGCCCGAGCCCACTATGCCGGCGACCCGGCCTGGTCCACCGACGCCCTGTCCCGGGCCCTGCACTGCCCAGGTACGACCCTGGAGCGGGTCCTGGACATCCTGGAACAGGGCGGTTTCATCCTGCGCACCGGAGAGGACCCGCCCCGCTTCGTCCCCGCCCAAGCACCGGAGACGGTACCCCTCAAGGCCCTGTTCGACCTGGTGCGCTGCTGCGAGGAGTCCGGCCGCGGCTGTCGCGAGTCGCGCACCCAGCCGGCCATCGCCGAGATCGAGCAGGCCGTGGACCAGGCCCTGGTCCAGGCCCTGGAGGGCCGCACCCTGCGCGACCTGGCCGAGGGGCTGGCCCCGGCGGCGCCCCCGGAACCCACAACCCCGCCGGGAACGACCTCGACGCAGGCGCCCGCCCCGGATGCGGGCTGAGGTAACGCAGAAGCAGATGGGTCGGGAAGCGGTATTACCAGGGATCGATGATACGATGGAAAAGGCGAAGCTTCGTGCCCAGACCAACTCCGCGATGCCACGTCTGGGGTAGCTGAACTGTCTCGTCTGCCGTTGAACAACGCTACGGTTGGCGCCCCCCTGGCAGCCGGTGTACCATGCCTGGACACCGGCCGCCCGTCCCGCCCCTGCGGCTGGATTTCCTATCCCTAGCCATGCTGTTCAACTCCTATTCGTTTCTGCTCCTTTACCTACCGGTAACGGCCTTCGTTTTCTTCCGGCTCGGCGCCTACAGCCACAAGTTGGCGGCGGCCTGGCTGGCGGCCGCCTCGCTGTTCTTCTATGGTTGGTGGAATCCGGCCTATGTCGGCCTCCTGCTCGCCTCCATATTTTTCAACTACGGCGTCGGCATCGCGCTGGCCCGGGAGTGGGACGCGGAACGGACGGCGCGCCGTCACTTGATCCTTGCACTCGGGGTGGGGGCGGACCTGGCCCTGCTCGGCTATTTCAAGTACGCGAACTTCTTCGTGGATACGGCGAACCGCGCACTCGGCCTGGAGTGGGAGATGCAGGAGATCCTGCTGCCCCTGGGGATCTCGTTCTTCACCTTCACCCAGATCGCATTCCTCGCGGATGCCTGGGCAGGCAAGGCGCGGGAATACAACTTCATCCATTATCTGCTTTTCGTCACCTATTTTCCCCACCTGATCGCCGGTCCTGTGCTGCACCACAAGGAGATGATGCCGCAGTTCGCCAGGCCAGAGACCTATGTGCCGGCGATGGAGAATATCGCGGTCGGACTCACCATCTTCTCTATCGGCTTATTCAAGAAGGCGGTGCTTGCCGACGGCATTGCGCCCTATGCCAATGCCGCATTCCGCGCGGCGGACCAGGGCGAGTCCATCGACCTGCTGATGGCCTGGGGGGGCGTGCTCGCCTATGCCAACCAGATCTATTTTGACTTCTCCGGCTACTCGGATATGGCCATAGGGCTGTCGCGGGTATTCGGCGTCGTGTTGCCGCTGAACTTCAACTCCCCTTACCAGGCCACCAGCATCGCGGATTTCTGGCGTCGCTGGCACATCACGCTGTCGCGCTTCCTGCGCGACTATCTGTACGTCCCTCTGGGCGGCAACCGCCGGGGTCCGGCGCGGCGTTGGGTCAATCTCATGGCCACCATGCTGCTCGGGGGTCTGTGGCACGGTGCCTCCTGGAACTTCGTGGTGTGGGGTGGACTGCACGGGCTCTTTCTGGCCGTCAACCATGCCTGGGTGGCGTTTCGCGAGGCCCGCTCCTGGCACCGGCTACCGACCTGGCTCGCCTGGGCCCTGACCTTCGCCGCCGTACTGGTGGCCTGGGTCTTCTTTCGTGCGACCACGACCCAGGGGGCCCTGGGGATGCTGGCGGGGATGGCTGGACTCAACGGGGTCTCCCTACCCTCTGCCATTGCCGCGCCTCTCGGGGGAGTGGCGAATTGGCTGGCCCAGGCGGGGGTGACGTTGCGACTCGGGGGCGGCAGCGAATTCGTGCTGACCTGGGGCTGGTCCGTCGCGCTCCTCGCCATCGCCCTGCTGTTGCCGAACACCCAGGAGATCATGCGTCACTATCGCCCAGGTCTGGATTTCGTCTCATCGGGGACCAGGCCCTGGGCGGCGTGGCGCCCGTCGGTGGCCTGGGCCTGGGCTATAGCCGTCCTGTCCGGCGCCGGGGCGCTGTCGCTCTCCGGGGCCACCGAGTTCCTCTACTACCAGTTCTGAGATGCAAGACTATCTGCGCCATTGGCTGATCGCCTTGGTCGTTCTGCTGATCGGCGCGGTCGCTTTCAGTTGGTTCGCAGACCCCTATGGACTCTATTGGCCGCGGGTCCCGGGAGAGCGCAAGCCCTATGCCACCACGCAGGGCGAACTCGTGAAGCCTTATCTGGTGCTTGATCGCGAGGCGAGGGGTTTGGTCCTTGGAAACTCCCGGGCGGAGATCGGTTTCGACCCGGACGATAGTGCTTGGCCCGCCGAGTACCAGCCCGTCTACAACCTGGCGCTGCCCGGCTCGGACCTAAGGGCGGCACGTCGGCTCTTTGAGCACGCACTGGCGGGGCGCAAGCCGAGCGCATTGCTGATCGGGCTGGACTTTCGGGACTTCCTGGTGGGTCCTGACCAGGTCCAGCGCGAGCCGGCGTTCGCGACGCGCCTGCTGCTCGGGCCAGACGGTCGGCCCAACAACGGGCGCCGGCTCAAGCAGGTCGAGGACCATGCCGCCACCCTGGTCTCGCTCGACACCTTGCTTCGGGGCCTAGACACGCTGCGCCGGCAAGGAGATGAGGGGACGGACGACCTGACCGCAGCGGGGTTCAATCCGCTTCATGAGTACCCGGGTTTCGCCCGCAACGAGGGGTACTTCGCGCTCTTTCGCCAACGCGACATAGACAACATCCGCAGTCTCTCGCGCTATCCCCGGAACCTGTATGCGCGCGGCACATCCAGCTCCGCGCCCTTGGAAGATCTGGCCGCCATCCTGAGTGCGGCGCGCGCCCATGGCATACAGGTCGACCTGGCGATCTATCCCTACCACGGGCATCTGCTGGAGATCTACCGGGGGCTGGGCTATTGGCCACTGTTTGAGGACTGGAAACGGGACCTGACCCATTTGGTCGAATCGGTCGGACGAGGTTCGGCCAGGCTCTGGGACTTCAGCGGCTACCACGGCTACGCCCGCGAGCCTGTGCCGCCCCCAGGCGACCGCGAGACGACGGTGCCCTGGTATTGGGAGGCGGGTCATTTCAAGCCTGCCCTCGGACACAAGATGCTTGAGGCCATCTACGGGTCCGGCGAGCCCGGGTTCGGCGTGCGGCTGACCTCCACGGGCATCGAGGCCCATCTCGCCGAACTGGCCCGCGGGCGGGCGCGCTATGTTCGCGAGGCCGGCACCGAGCTTGCGGACCTAAACAAGCTCCTCCCCAGCCAAGGGAACTAGGCAGCGGCGGGCAAGCTTTCCTTTGATAAGCACCCGTTGAACTACTGGCCTTTCAGCGAGGGCGCAGAACGGGGTCGCACCGATTCGCGGCCCCCCCATCTCCTGCAAGCAAGACCCGTACCGGCCCGAAGCTGCGCCTGTGGATGGGACTGGGGCCCAGCCGCCCCAGGGCGGCGATATGCCCGGCAGTGGGGTAGCCCTTGTGTTTGGCCAGGCCGTAGCCGGGGTAGAGGTCATCCAGGCGCACCAGTTCCCGGTCGCGGGCCTCTTTGGCCAGGATCGAGGCGGCACTGATGACCGCCACGCTGGCGTCGCCACGGACTATGGCCCGGGCCGGGCAGCCGAAATCCGGACAGCGGTTGCCGTCCACCAGGACCAGGTCTGGGGCCAGGCCCAGGGCGGCCACGGCCCGGCGCATGGCCAGCAGGGCGGCGTGCAGGATGTTGAGGCTGTCGATCTCGGCCAGGTCCGCCCAGGCCACCGCCCAGGCCAGGGCGCGGTCTTGGATCTCGATCTCGAGCATCGCGCGCCGGCCCGGGCTCAGGCGCTTGGAGTCGGCGAGCCCGACGATGGGTCTGGCCGGGTCGAGGATGACGGCGGCGGCGCTCACCGGCCCCGCCAGGGGGCCGCGGCCGGCCTCGTCCACCCCGGCGACCCACATCCTCAGGCGGCCCCAATCAGTTCCAGAACGGCGTTGGCGGCCTGTTGGGCGGCGTTGTGGCGCATGCCCCTGTGGACCCGGTCGTACTCGGCGCGGATCTCGGCGACCCGCTCGGCGTCGTCGAGCAGGGCGAGCACCGCCGGGGCCAGCAGGTGGGCGCGGCAGCGCCCTTGCAGGAACTCCGGGGCCAGGCCCCGCCCGACCAGCAAGTTGGCCATGGCCACATAGGGGACCTTGACCATGCGCAACTGCTTGACCAACTGGTAGGTGAGGTAGTGGACCCGGTAGCCGACCACCATGGGGGTCTTGAGCAGCAGGCCCTCCAGGGTGGCAGTCCCGGAGGCGGTCAGGGCCACATCGGCGGCGGCCAGGACCTCGCGGCTGCGCCCGTCCACCAGGGTGATAGGCAGCCCCGGGGCCTCCCGGGCCAGGGCGGCCTCAAAGATGCGGCGCAGCCGGGCATTGACCAATGGGGTGACGAAGCACAGCCCGGGGCGCTTCTCCCGGCAGGCCTTAGCCGTCTGGAGGAAGGCACCGGCCAGGTTCTCCACCTCGCCGGCCCGGCTACCGGGCAGGATGGCGACCACCTGCCCCGCCGGTGGCAGCCCCAGGGCCGCCCGGGCGGCGGCCCGGCCCACGGTCAGCGGTATCTCGTCGGCCAGCGGGTGGCCTACGTAGCGGGCCGGTACCCCGTGGCGGAGCAGGAACTCCTCCTCGAAGGGGAAAATACACAGCAGCAGGTCCACCGCCCGGCGGATGCCCTTGACCCGCCCGGCCCGCCAGGCCCAGACGGTGGGGGAGACCAGGTGTACCGTGGGGATGCCGGCCTGGCGCAACTGACGCTCCAGGCCCAGGTTGAAGTCCGGTGCGTCCACGCCGATGAACACGTCGGGTCTGTTGGCGAGAAAGTGGGCGGTCAGGTCCCGGCGGATGCCCAGCAGTTCGCGCAGGTGGCCCAGGACCTCGGTGAGGCCCATGACCGACAGGCGCTCCATGTCCAGAAGGGTGGTGCAACCGGCCTCCTGCATGCGTGGCCCGGCCACCCCGATGAAGCGGGCGTCCGGGACCCGGCGGCGCAGCTCCCGGACCACGGCGGCACCGAGGATGTCCCCGGAGGCCTCGTTGGCGACTATGCCGACGGTGAGCATCAACGCACCAGGCTGCGGGTACTTAGGGCTATGAAGTCTGCCAGGGGGACGAGCTCGGGGCAGGTGGCCGAAAGCTCCCGGATGGCGGTCAGGGCATCTGCGAGCTTGAGCCCGCTGCGATAGAGCAACCGGTAGGCGCGTCGGATGGCGGTGATAGTCGCGTCGCTGAAGCCGCGGCGCTTGAGCCCCTCGCTGTTGATGCCCCTAGGCACCGCCGGGTGGCCGCCGACGGTGACATAGGTCGGCACATCCCGGGCCACCACCGAGCCCATGGCGCAGAAGCTGTGGGCCCCGACCTGGCAGAACTGGTGGACCAGGGTGAAGCCGCCCAGGATGGCCCAGTCGCCGACCTGTACATGGCCGCCCAGGGAGGCGGCGTTGGCCAGGATGGCATGGCTGCCGATGCGGCAGTCGTGGGCCACATGGGTGTAGGCCATGAACAGGTTATCGTCGCCGATGCGGGTGACGCCAGAGTCCTGGACGGTGCCGCGATGGATGGTCGCGCCCTCGCGGACCACATTGCGGTCCCCCATGACCAGGCGGGTCGGCTCCCCCGCGTACTTCTTGTCCTGGGGGTCCTCGCCCACCGAGGCGAACTGGAAGATGCGATTGTCGCGCCCCAGGTCGCTCGGGCCCCGAACCACCGCGTGGGGCCCGATGCGGGTCCCGCTGCCGACGCGCACCCCGGGGCCGATGAGGCTGAAGGGACCGACCTCGACCCCCTCGTCCAGCTCGGCCGCGGGATCGACGACGGCGCTCGGGTGGATCAACTCAGAAGTCCCGCGCCGTGCACATGATGTCGGCGCTCGCCACCAGCTTGTCGTCGACGTAGGCGTCGCCGTGGAACTTCCAGATCGCCTGACGCACGGCCTGGAGCTTGACCTTGAGGATGATCTGGTCGCCGGGCTCCACCGGGCGCTTGAAGCGGGCGTTGTCGATGCCGACGAAGTAATAGAGCTTGTGGCCGACCTCGTCGGGGCGCGACTCCATGGCCAACAACCCGGTCGCCTGGGCCAGGGCCTCTACGATCAGCACCCCGGGCATGACCGGGCGCACCGGGAAGTGCCCGGTGAAGTAGGGCTCATTGAAGCTGACGTTCTTCAGGGCCGTCAGGTGGGAGTCGGCCTCGAACTCCAACACCCGGTCGATGAGGAGAAAGGGATAGCGGTGCGGCAGCAGGTCCAGCACCTTATGAATGTCCATCGTGCTCAAGGTCACCTCCAACGGGTTGGGACCGACTCCAGGGCGAGCGACGCGGCGCGCGGCCCTCAGGTCTTGTCCTGCCCCAACGGTTGATCGTTCGTTACCAGGGTCTCTTCGAGGCGTTTGAGCCTACGGGCAAGGTCGTCGAGTTGGCGGAAACGCACCACGGCGCGGCGCCATTCCGCACTCGGCATGGCCGGGATGCCGCTGCTGTAGGCACCCGACTCGGGAAAGGAGCGGGTCACCATGGCCATCCCGGTGAAGTGCACATCGTCCCCGATCTCCAGGTGACCGGCCATGCCCACAGCCCCACCGATGGTGCAGTTGCGGCCGATGCGGGTCGATCCGGAGACCCCGGAGCAGGCCGCCATGGCGGTGTTCTCGCCGATGGCGACGTTGTGTCCGATCTGGATCAGGCTGTCGATCTTGACCCCGTCGCCGATGAGCGTGTCGCCCAGGGCACCGCGATCCACCGCGCTGTTGACGCCGACCTCGACGTCGTCACCCAGCACAGCCCGGCCGAGCTGGGGGACGCGCAGCCAGCGCTGGCCGTCCCGGGCGAAGCCGAAGCCCTCGCGGCCTATGACGCACCCGGGGTGCAGCAAGGCCCGTTTGCCAACGACGCTCCCCTCGCACAGGGTCACCCGGGCCACCAGGCGGCTGTCCTCGCCGATGCGACAGCGGGCCCCGATGACACAGCCGGGGCCGACAAAGACCCGCGGGCCTATCTCGGCTCCAGCCTCCACCACCACCAGGGGGCCTATCCAGGCGCTGGCATCGACCCTGGCCTGGTCGTCGACCACGGCGCTCGGGTGGCGCCCGCCGACCACCGGCGGAGTCGGGTGCAGCAGACGGGCGGCCCGGGCAAAGGCCAGGTGCGGGTCCGCACAGACCAGGGCCGCCACTGGGCAGTCGGCCAGATCGCCCGGGCGCAGAATGACCGCGGCCGCGGAGGTTCTCTTGAGGTCCGGCCGATACCTGGCGTCGGCGAGGAAGGCGAGGCTCGCGGCATCCGCGTGGGCCAACTCGGCCACCCGGCAGACCCGCAGGTCACCGTCGCCGTGCAGGTCCGCACCCAGACCCGCGGCCAACTCTGTCAGGGTCATCTCCATCGGGGCACCGCAGGGACAGACGAAGGGACTCTCGGGATTACTTGCGCTTGAACTTCGACTGCAACCGCTCGATCACCTGGGCGGAGATGTCGACCCGGTCGCTAAAATAGACCACGCCCTCGCTGACGATCAGGTCCATCTTCTGTTCCTTGGCCAATTCCTGGACCACCTCGCGCACCTGCTGAACCAGCTTGGTGCGCAGTTCGGTCTGGCGCAGGGCAAAGTCCTCCTGGAACTCCGCCTTGGCGTATTTCACCTTGCGGTCACGGGTACGGATGTCGTTCTGCAGCCGGGCGATCTCCTCCTCGCTCATGAGGGGGCCATCGCGCTCCAGGTTCTTCTTCAGCTCATCGAGCTTGGCCTGCTGCTCGCGCAGAGCCCGCTCGCGATCAGCAACCTCTTCCTGGAGGGCCTTGCGCGCCGCCTCATATTGGGGCGACTGCTCGACCACCCGCTCCGGATCTATGACGCCGATCTTATAATCGGCCGCGATTGCGCCCGCCGACCACAGGGTCGGCAACAGCCCGAACAACAGCACCCAGGTCCGCAGCAACATGGCGAGGCCCGCCCTAGAACCCCTGGCCGAAGGTGAATTGGAACACCTGGGTATTGTCCTCCTCCTTGGAGTTGAGCGGATAGGCAAGGCTGATGGAGAGTGCCCCCACCGGCGACAGCCAGGCCACTGAAACGCCAGCGGAATAACGCAGTTCACCGAGATCGAACCCGGTGGGCGCTACCAGATCGGTCTGGGTGGTCTCCCACACATTGCCGAAATCGAAGAACAGGCCCAGGCGCAGGCTCTTGGCCAAGTCCCCGTCCACCGGCGGTGGGGCGAACAACTCCACGCTGCCGGTGAGCTTCAGATTGCCGCCGACCGGGGGGTAGTTGGGAAAGGTCTCCCGCGGACCCAGGGTGCTCGCCTCGAAACCGCGCACCGACTGAGGGCCGCCCGCATAGTAGTTTTCGAAGAACGGCAGGGCCTTGAGGTCTCCGTATCCGTTCCCGTAACCCAGATCGCCGCGGGCGGACAGGGTGAACCTGCGGCTCAAGGGGATGTAACTGCGCGCCTTATAGGTAACCCGGTAATAGGTGAGGTCGCTGCCCGGGACTGCGATTTCACCCACCAGGGTGTTGAGGTGACCGTCGGTGGGGAAGATCGCGGTGTCGCGGGTGTCGCTGGTGTAGCTGGCACTCAGAAGGAAATCGTTGTACTTGTTGCCATTCTGGAGCACGAAGTCTTGGGCCAAGACATCCGCCCCGGCCTGGAAGTTGGTGTACTGGTACCGCAGCCCAAGCCCGGCCCGGCTGGTATCGGAGATGGGCAACCCGAAATTCATGCCGAGCACACCCACATCCGTCGTGTAGCGCGCCCCAACGAGCTGGTCGAAGTCGGTGGTCGTATAGGACGCCTCGAAGCCCCGACTGATCCCGTCCACCGTGTAGTAGGGATTGTCGTAGGCGAGGCGGTAGAGCGATGTGACCTGGCTCTCGCTGATGGCGAACACCAGACGCTTACCACTGCCGAGGAAGTTGTTCTGGGTCACGCTGGCATTGAACAGGAAGCCCTGGGACTGGGAGTAGCCGATGCCGGCCATCAGGTTGCCTGAAGCCTTCTCGGTGACCGCCACCTCCACATCGACCTGATCCGCGGAGCCCGGTACCGCCGGGGTCTCGATATTGACGTCATCGAAATAGCCCAAACGCTTGAGCCGCTCCCTGGACTTCTTCACCAGATCGGTGGAAAACCAGGCGGTCTCGAGCTGGCGCATCTCCCGGCGCAGTACCTCATCGCGGGTGCGGGTGTTGCCCTTCATGTGGATGCGGCGGACATAGACCCGCTTGCCCGGATCGACGAAGAAGGTCACCGCAACCTCCTTCTTCTCGTCGTTGATGTCGGGGATGGTATTGACGTTGGCGAAGGCGTAGCCCTCGTTGCCGAGCAGGGCCGAGACCCGCTCCGAACTCTCGGTGACCACAGCCCGGGAGAAGGGCTCGCCGCGACGCAGGTGGATCAGAGGGAATATCTGCTCCGCAGGGACCCTGGGCTCACCCGCCAACTTGATGTCGCTGACCGTGTAGATACCACCCTCGGAGAGCACCACGGTGATGTAGATGTCCTTCTTGTCCGCGCTGATGGAGACCTGGGTGGACTTGATGTCGAAGCGGATGAAGCCGCGATCAAGATACCAGGAGCGCAGGGTCTCCAGGTCGCCGGCGAGCTTCTGCTTGGAGTACTGGTCGTTCTTCGAATAGAAGGAGTACCAGCGCGGCGTACCCAGCTTGAACTGGCCGAGGAGCTGCCCCTCGGTGAAGGCCTGGTTGCCGATGATGTTGATCTGCTTGATGCGGGCGGTGAGACCCTCGGTGATCTCGATGCGCACCGCCACCCGGTTGCGCTCCAGGGGCGAGACCGTGGACTCGATACGCACCCCGTACTTGCCGAAGGCGAAATACTGGCGTTTGAGTTCCTGTTCGATGCGGTCGAGGACCGAACGGTTGAAGGTGCGCCCCTCCGCCAGGCCTATGTCTTTGAGGCCTTTCTTGAGATCGTCTTCCTTGATTTCGTTGTTACCGGTGATCTTGATCTCGGCGATGGCCGGGCGCTCCTGGACCGACACCACCAGGACTGTCCCATCGCGCTGCACCCGCACGTCGTTGAAGAAACCGGTCTGATACAGGGAGCGGATGATGGAGGCGGTCACATCATCGCCGACGGTATCGCCGACCTGCACCGGCATGTAGTTGAACACCGTGCCCGGGGCTATGCGCTGCAGCCCCTCGACACGGATGTCAGAGATCCTGAACACGTCGGCGAACGCAGTCAGGGAGACCGCCAACAGGATCAGAAGCACCGCGAGACGGCGCGTGGCGACCGCCATCGGTACCATGCGGCCTCGTACCGAAGTTGCTGCAAGCAAGGGGACCCCCTGAAATGTCAAGCGCCGCGGGCGCGGCGGCCTGCGTTCCGGAAGCGCCGAAGCACTCGGCGATTCCGGCCGGGCAGGATGCCCGGTCATTTTCAGTCGCCATAAGCGACTGAAAATGAAGGAAGGCGAAAATCGCATTTTCGCCTTCCGTGCCGATGTTGGCCAGGGACGGCCAAGCATCGGCGCCCCCTAAGGACGCGGTAGTATAAGGGAAAGGCCGGGTCTAGCCCAGCAATCGGGCGATATCGACGTAGAAGGCCAGGGTCATGAGCCCGGCCAGCAGGACCATGCCGAACTTCATACCCTGCTCCTGGGCCTGCTCCGACAGGGGGCTACCCTTGATCCCCTCGATCAGGAAGAACAGCAGGTGCCCGCCGTCCAGCACCGGTATCGGGAGCAGGTTGAGGACCCCGAGGCTGACGCTGACCACGGCCAGGAACTTGAGGAAGGCAGCCAGGCCATAGCCCGCAGTCTTGCCCGCCGCCTCGGCGATGGAGATGGGGCCGCTGAGGTTCTCCACTGAGGAACGACCGATGATCATACGCCCGAGCACCCGGAGCATCAGGGCACTCATGTCGAGGGTCTTGGCGGTAGCCGCCCCCAGCGCCTCGATGGGGCCCAGTCGGACCAGGGTCCGATAGTCGTCAAACAGCCCCTCCGGGACGTCCACGGCGGCGCCGATCTTGCCCACCGACAGGCCCGCCTCATCCTGGCGGCGCGGCGTGACCTTCAGCTCCAATCGGGCATCGCCGCGCTGCACCGAAACCCGGAGCACCTGCTCGGGGTGCCGGCGGACCCGCTCGACCCAGGCCTGCCAGGTGGTCACGGGCTCCCCGTCGGACATCAGCACCCGATCCCCGGCGAGCATCCCGGCGGCCTCCGCGGCCCCACCCGGGAGTACCTCGCCGATCACGGGCGGCAGTTGCGGCCGGGCCTGGGTCAGCCCGAGGACCGTCAGAATGGCCGGGCTCTCCGGCAGACCGGCCAGGTCCGGGCCCGCCAGGCGGCGGACCGCCTCCTGCCCGTCGGCCTCGCGCACCCGCACCGCCAGGTCCTGGCCGTCCAGGGCCTCGGCCATCAGGGCGAAGACCGCCGACTCCCAGGTGGGCGTCGGGCGCTGACCTACCGCGAGGATCTCGTCCCCCGGGGCGAAGCCGGCCGCCGCGGCGGCGGACCCCTGCGTCACCTCCCCCACCAGGGGCCGATCACCGGTCTCCCCGGCCACCAGCAGGCCCCAGAACAGGGCTATGGCCAGGGCGAAGTTGAACAGGGGGCCGGCGGCGACTATGGCGGCACGCCGCCACAGGGTCTGGTTGTTGAAGGCCATGGGGCGCAGCGCGACCGGGACCTCGCCCTCACGCTCGTCGAGCATCTTCACGTAGCCGCCCAAGGGTATGG